>CAZPSS010000006.1:0-17724 GCA_964589565.1 uncultured Planctomycetia bacterium | reverse complement strand
AAAAATACTGTCTTTGTTGCCTAACTTCTGCCAGAGCTCTTCAGCTATGTGGGGCACAAAAGGAGAAAGCAGGAGCACAACCGTTTCAATAGCCTCTCTAATAGCTGGAAGAACTTCCTTTGAGCTTCGAGCTTCGAACTTCGAACTTCGAACTTCGAACTGATATATCTCATTCACCAGTTCCATAATTGCGGAAATTGCGGTATTGAAATGGAATTCCCGCTCAAGGTCTTCACTTACCTTCTTAATGGTCAGATGCGTCTTTCTTTTTAGTTTATCGGAGGCTTGCTTTCCGTAACCTGTGAACCGTGAACCGTGAACCGTGAACTGATTTACCATCCTCCACACCCGGCTAAGAAAGCGCCAGGCCCCTTCCACGCCCCGGTCGTTCCACTCGGCATCCTTTTCCGGCGGACCGATAAATAAAGTATAAAGCCGCACTGTATCGGCCCCATATTTAGCGATAAGCGCGTCGGGACTGACCACATTGCCTTTGGATTTGGACATCTTTGCCCCGTCTTTTATAATCATCCCTTGCGTAAACAACCGCTTAAACGGTTCATCGAAATCTACCAGTCCGATGTCATAAAAAACCTTGGTAATAAAACGGGAATATAAAAGATGCAAAATGGCGTGTTCCACGCCGCCGATATACTGGTCCACGGGCAGCCACTTATTCACCAGTTCTGTGTCAAAGGCCCTTTTTTTGTCTTTCGGCGAAAGATAGCGCAGATAATACCAGCTGGAATCGACAAAGGTATCCATAGTATCTGTTTCCCTGACGGCCTTGCCTTTGCATTTAGGACAACGGGTATTCAGGAAACTTTGCGTCTGTTTTAAAGGAGATTCTCCCTGTGGCTTGAATTTTACCTTCTCGGGAAGCAAGACCGGAAGCTCTTTTTCGGATACGGCAAGCTGGCCGCAGCTCCGGCAATAGATGATAGGAATAGGCGCGCCCCAGTATCTCTGGCGGGAAATCAACCAGTCTCTTAAGCGATAATGAACGGTTCTTTTGCCGATCTTTTTCTTCTCCATAAAATCGCTGATTTTTTCCATCGCCTGGCGATTGCCTAAACCATTAAAGGGACCGGAATTTACCATCACCCCCTCTTCCACATAGGCTTGTTTTAGGTTTTGCGCATTTAGCGGCTCTTTTGGGTCATCGATGACTACCTCAACCGGCAAATTGTATTTTTTGGCAAATTCAAAGTCTCGCTGGTCATGCGCGGGCACAGCCATCACCGCTCCTGTGCCGTATTCCATCAGCACATAATTGGCAATCCATAAAGGTATCTGGCGATTGTTTACCGGATTAATTACGAATCTACCTGTAAACATTCCTTCCTTTTCTACCTCAACATCCGCCCGGGCAACTATATTTTGTTTTCTTACCCTTTCAATAAATGAAAGAACATCATCCTTGTGCGCCATATCTTCTACTATTCTTTCAAGAGCAGGGTGTTCAGGCGCCAAAACCATATAAGTTGCGCCATATATAGTATCCACTCTGGTGGTAAAACAGCTTAATGCCTTCTCCCCGTCCACAAGAGGAAAATCTATTCTTACCCCCTGGCTTTTTCCTATCCAGTTCTGCTGCATTATTCTGACGCGCTCGGGCCAGTTTTTGAGTTTAGCCAAATCATCTAAAAGTCTCTGCGCATAAGCTGTAATCTTGAAGAACCATTGCTCTAATATCTTCTCTCCAACCTGGTTGTCGCACCTCCAGCACCTTCCCTCGACTACCTGTTCATTGGCCAGAATTGTCTGACAAGACGGGCACCAGTTCACCGCCGCCTTTTTCTTATAGGCAAGGCCTTTTTCATAAAGCTTCAAAAAGAGCCACTGCGTCCATTTGTAATAGTCGGGCAGGCAAGAGGTAATTTCCCTCTCCCAATCATAACCGGTACCCCAACAGCTTAACTGTTCTTTCATTTGGGCAATGTTTCTTAAGGTAGAGGTTTTGGGATGGATGCCGTCTTTTATCGCCGCATTCTCCGCAGGCAGGCCAAAGGCATCCCAGCCCATCGGGCTTAGCAGATTATAACCCTTCATCAGCACAAATCGGGCGACTACATCGCCGATAATGTAGTTTCGGCCGTGGCCCACATGCAGGGCGGAAGAAGGATAGGGAAACATCATCAGGCAGTAGTATTTGGGCTTGGGAGACTGCGGGTCCATTTTAAATAACCCGTTTCTTTTCCAGAACTTCTGCCACTTAGCTTCAATCTTCTTAAAAGGATATGTTTTTTCTGCCATAGTTATGGATTCTAACATAAATTGTGCGGGAAAACAAGTAAAATGAGCGCATAATTTACGCAACTGCCAAGGAGCGTAAATTATATGCGCGAATTTTATTGCGAGGAGCGAAGCGACGAAGCAATCTCGAGATTGCTTCGCACCGCTTCGCGGCGCTCGCAATGACGTGGTTGAAATTATGTTTGACATTTTCAGGTTAACTCACTATACTAAGTATGCCATGAAAGCAGGAAAGACTCTTTTAATACTAATTTCGTTTATTTTGCTTACGACGGGCATATTTCTCTTCCTTAAAAAGTCTTCTGCTTTGCCTGGGACAGAAGGCTCCGGAATTGTGACTGTTGTAGATATTGACGATATGATAATCAATCCCATAGTCCATGAAGTTATCGCCGCAGCCATTAAGGCTTCTAACGAAAAAGGCGCCCAGTGCCTGATTATCCGAATGGATACCCCCGGAGGACTCTTAGAGACTACGCACAAAATAGTCAAAGAGGTGCTGAATTCACCAATACCGGTGGTAATGTATATCTGGCCGCAAGGAGCAAGGGCGGCATCAGCAGGCGTGTTTATCACCTATGCCAGCCACATAGCGGTTATGGCTGACTCTACCCATATTGGAGCAGCGCATCCTGTAATAATGAATAAGTCATGGGGGAACATCGATGAGCAAATGCGGGAGAAGGTACTCAACGATTCCACGGCCTGGATTGAGTCTCTGGCAAAAGTTAGAAACAGAAACGCGCAATGGGCTAAGCGGGCCGTTACCGAAAGTGTCTCTATCACTGAAAAAGAAGCCCTGAAGTTAGGAGTAATCGATATAGTGGCCAAAGATTTGGATGAGCTTTTGGCTAAATTGGATAAGCAAACAGTTGAAGCTGCCGGGCAAAAAATCACTTTGCGCACAAAAGAGGCCCAGCTTGAATTTATCGGCCTTACTTTGCGGCAAAAATTTCTTAATCACTTAGTCAATCCCAATATCGCTTATATCCTGATGCTGCTGGGTTTTTTCGGCCTGTTATATGAAATCACCCATCCGGGATTCGGCTTTTCGGGGCTGGCGGGAATTATCTCCCTTCTTCTGGCTTTTTATGCATTCCAGGTCCTGCCTACAAACTACGCCGGATTAGCTCTTGTAATTATAGGAATTGGCTTTTTTATCATTGAGGCTTTTACTCCCACATTCGGCGCCTTTACCCTGGCAGGAATTGTCTCCATGGTCTTTGGCTCAACAATATTATTTAACCAGCCCTATGAGTTCTTAAAGGTTTCTTTAAGGCTCATTATCCCTGTGGCTGTTTCCTTAGGGCTGATTTCCACATTTCTGCTTACGCGCATAATCAAGGCGCACAGAAAAAAGACAATCAGCGGGGCAGATGCCCTCATCGGCCAGGAGGCTCTCGCCAGGACTAATATTTCGCCTGAAGGAAAGGTCTTCATTCACGGAGAAATCTGGAATGCGCAAAGTAATGAGAAAATCCTCAAAGGCGAGAAAGTAGTAGTAGAAAAAGTTGAGGGATTAAAATTGGTGGTAAAGAAAAATTAAAGGGGGTGTGGTAAAATATGTGGATAATTACCGTTTTTATCGTGGTCTGGCTTCTGAGCTGTATCAAAATCCTGCGCGAATATGAAAGGGCCGTAATCTTCCGCCTGGGAAGAGTCTTAAGCCTTCCAAAAGGCCCGGGGGTTATTTTTGTCTTTGCGCCTATTGACCGTTCGGAAAGGGTGAGCCTGCGCACTATTACCCTGGATGTGCCGCCTCAAGATATAATTACCAAGGATAATGTCTCGGTAAAGGTCAATGCCGTGGTGTATTACCGGGTAATGGACCCTATCAAAGCAATAAACGAAATTGAAGACTATAATTTCGCCACTTCGCAGATTTCCCAGACAACTCTAAGAAGCGTTGTGGGCCAGGTCCCTCTTGACGATTTACTTTCTAACAGGGAAAAGCTAAATGTCTCTTTGCAGGAAATAATTGATAAACAGACTGACCCATGGGGAGTAAAAGTTTCGGTGGTGGAAATAAAACATGTGGACCTGCCTCAGGAAATGCAAAGGGCGATGGCCCGCCAGGCCGAGGCGGAAAGAGAACGCCGGGCCAAGGTCATCAGCGCCGAAGGAGAATATCAGGCGGCGGAAAAATTAAAACAGGCCGCAGAAACCATTGCCGACCACCCAATGGCCATGCAGATGAGGTACCTGCAAACTTTAGCAGATATGTCTTCCGAACGTTCTTCTATAGTTGTCCTGCCGCTCCCGCTTGAGTTCTTAAGAGCGTTTTCCGGCAAAAAGAGTTAACGGATTTTATGGGGCCGTGGTGAAGCGGGATCACATCACAATGGCATTGTGATATCACGGGTTCGATTCCCGTCGGCTCCACCATTTTAAAAAAGGGTCAGGCGTTTTTTTATCAAAAAAGCGCCTGACCCTTTTTCTGCTTTTTTAGCTAATGCCGGAGGAGGGACTCGAACCCTCATGACCTTTCGGCCGCCGGTTTTTGAGACCGGTTCGTATACCAATTTCGACACCCCGGCCAAACTAAATTGCCAAACTGTTAAACTGTTAAATTGAAAACAATATAGCAATATAACGATTTAACGATTTAACAATATAGAATATTATTTGCCTTCCTCAAACACGCCTATTTTTCTAAATCTATTATATCTCTTTTCCAAAAGCTCCTTCTTGGACAGCGGCGTCAATTCTTGCAGGTATTTTTTAAATGCTGCCTTAATATTTCCGGCGCAAGTCTCGGGGTCGCGATGCGCCCCGCCTAAGGGCTCTTTAATAATCTCGTCCACTATTCCCATTTTCAGTAAATCCTTGGCTGTAAGTTTCAGGGCCTGCGCTGCTTCCGGCGCCTTGAGCCTGTCGCGCCATAAAATAGCAGCGCAGCCTTCAGGAGAAATAACCGAATAATAGGCATTCTCCAGAATACATACTTTATCAGCTATGCCAATACCCAAGGCGCCGCCGCTTCCTCCCTCGCCAATAACAAAGGCGATTATCGGCACGGCAATAGCTGTCATTTCCCTTAAATTATTTGCAATACTGTGAGCCTGGCCTCTTTCTTCCGCGCCGATTCCCGGATATGCTCCGGGGGTATCGATAAATATCAAGATAGGCACGCCGAATTTTTCCGCCATTTTCATCATCCTTAAGGCCTTCCTGTATCCTTCGGGATGGGCGCAGCCGAAATTGCGCAGCAAATTTTCTTTGGTGTCCCTGCCTTTTTGATGCCCGATAACCGCAACTTTCCGGTCGTCAATTTTGGCCAGCCCTGAAAAAATCGCTTTATCATCGGAAAAAAGCCTGTCGCCGTGCAACTGCACCGCGTCTTTTGCAATCAGGTTTATATAATCTAAAGTATAAGGGCGCCCGGGATGGCGGGCAACCTGCACCTTTTGCCAGGCAGTCAAATTTTCAAAAATCTCGCGTTTTAATTTTTTCAGCCTTTGGGTTAACTGCCTAATCTCCGAAGAAAGGTCTATCTTTTCACTTTCGGCAAGCTGTTTTAATTCTTCTATCCTTCGCTCTAATTCCAAGATAGGCTTTTCGAAATCCAATGCGCTTGCGTTCAAGGCTTCATCGCCCCCCTTTATTCGACTATAGTTACCTCGGCTGCCCTGGGTAAAATAGTAAACAATTCTTCTATGTCGGAATTTAACATTCTAACGCAGCCGTTGGTGAGGTGACATCCTAAATCTTTTATGCTTGCGCCGCCGTGAATTCCATACTGTGGTTCGGAAAGCCCCAGCCATCTTGTGCCCAGAATGTTTTTTGGGCTATCTGCCGGGATTATCCCCTCTCCGGCCTTATGCCAATCCGGGTTTTTTAACTTCTCTACAATTTTGAAGCTTCCCGCGGGCGTATAATTATATTTCCCCGTGGCCACAGAATAAACCTTAAAAATCTTATCGTCTGCCTTCAGGGTAAGAGTATTTTGCGACTTATCGATAATCACGCTGTATTTAGCTGTGGAAACTTTCAGGCGATTTCCCGGCCTGATGAGGTCGCTTTTTAAGTTGTTGCCGAGCCTGATTAACTCTGCTGTAGTATCATATCTGGCGGCAATTTTAACCAATGTGTCCCCCGGCTCTACTTTATAAAGAATATCTTTCTCTGTAATAATAGGAGAAAATAAGATTTTCATATTCAAATCCCACAGTCTTTTCTCGACATCGGAAATCCCTTTAAAATTAGGAAACTGTCTTATCAGCTCTTGATAGAGTTTGGCGGCCTCGCCCGGCCGGCCCTTAGCTTCCAAAGACAGGGCGCTCTGATAAAGAGACTCTGCCTGGGGGGCCGTTTTATCTTCTCTGGTAGTTTTTTTACTCTGCCCGATAACGAAAATCAAGATTAAAACCACAGCCAAACCTAAACCCGCCGCTATCGCCGCTTTTTTGTTCACCCTTGCCTCCTTTAACGAAAGATAAACGCAACTAAAATGCCGATAATACCTCCGACCAAAACCTCCACAGGTGTATGCCCCAGAAGCTCTTTAAGCCTTTCTTCTTTTATCTTCTTCTTCCAGTAAATATCGTCTAAAATCACATTTAATATTTCCGCCTGCTTTCCCGCAGACCTCCTAAAGCCCTGAGCATCCATTAAAATTATCCAGGCAAAGACCAGAACTATCGCAAAAATAGGAGATTTAGGCCCGTATCTTAAACCGATTGCGGCGGCCAGCGCCGAAACGGTGGCGGCGTGGGAACTGGGCATACCCCCTGTGTCCACAAACCACCTAAAGTTAAACCTCTTTTCGGCAATTACACCCAGGAACACCTTAGCGCTCTGGGCAATAAACCAGGCTGCCAGCACAGTAACAAATATCCGGTTTTGAAATACTTGCGCCAGGAAATTCAGCATCTAATTATTCTTTCTCTTTGCGGGGCATCTCGGTGTTTATAGGCTCAAGTTCTACTCTCACTATAGTTGGCTTGAAAGTTGTCTTGCCTTTTTTTACCAGATAGCCTTTATTTCCCCGCCGAAGAGCAATTTCGTCCAGGGTTTTAAGCCTTTCTATTTTTTCCCCGCGTTCTTTAATCTTTTCCATTGCGTTCTTCCGGCGTTTTTCTATTTTAGCAATCCTGATTGCCTTTCTTAATTCTTCCAGAGAGCGCAGCTTTTCCCCAAGGGAAAGAGACGCCTCCTCCAGAGCGGCCTTATCCTCGGCAAGTCTGGCAATCTTAATTTGCAGCCTTTCCCTTTCTTCCTTGAGCGCCTGAAGCTCTGCAACTGCCTTAAGATTGCCTTCCTTTAGGGACAAATTGTCCTTTTCCAGAGACCCTATGATTTTGTTTAATCTTGCTGTCTCTTGTATGGAGCTTGCCATCTCCATGGCGGTCTCTTCCAGTTCCTTTTTGCTCTGCACAAGTTTAGTATTCATCTCTTTAAGCGCTCTGCTGAAATTCCGATACGACCTTTGATATTGGTCCGCTTCTTTATCCTTCAGTTGAAAATGGTAATAAAGAATAAAGGTCAACCCTAAACTTAACACCAACACCACTGAATAAACTATACGCAACGGTTTCATATTGCACCTCTCTTTAATGAGCACATCACTTAGCGAACATAAGTGTGAGCTAAGTGATAAGTGCGGATTTATATTATACTAGACAATTTTCTAAAAGGCAAGGTTTTTTAATGAGCACTGGACTTATGCCGCCTTGACTTATTACGACGACATAAGTCCATCTTCTTTAGTTTTTCTACGTTAGCTTGTGCGAATTAACCCCCCCCTTCTTGCATTCTGCAAGAATGCAGGGGGGGGTAAGTTCGGACAATAAGTTATGTCATTATATGCAAATTACTGTTCCATAACTTATGTCCTCACTTACTTTCCAATACAAAACTGCGAAAAGATGCGGCCTAAGATATCCTCACAGCTTATTCTGCCGATTATTTCACCTAAAGACGCTTGAGCCTCTTTTACATCCAGGGCTATAATTTCTGCGCTTTGTTCTTCTTTTGCTGCCTTAATTGCCCGCCTGAGGAATTTCCGGGCCCTCTTCAAGGCCTGCTTGTGCCTGATATTGGTAACCAGAACCTGCCCGTTGGAGCCGGCTTTTCCCTGCCAGATGAAATCGGCGAGCTCTTTTTTTAATCTATTCAGGCCGCTGCCGCAGAGAGCGGAAACCCGCAGAATTTTTCGTCCGGGCAGAAACTTCTCTGCCTCATTCATAGTTATGTTCAGCGGTAAATCCTCTTTATTTAAAACTACAAAAGCGGGCTTCTGTGAAATATCCCGGGATGCCGCTAAATCCTCGGAAGAGAGCCTTTGGCTGGCATCTAAAACAAAAAGGGCCAGGGACGCTTCTTTTATACATTTTCTGCTTTTCTTTACCGCTTCTGTCGTCGGCAAATCCTCCGGCCGGATAATTCCTGCAGTATCGATTAAGCGCAGGGGAATCCCGAAAAGGTCAAGGGTCCCGGAAACGGCATCCCTTGTTGTCCCGGCAACAGGCGTAACAATGGCTCTATCTTTTTTCAAAAGGGCATTTAACAGACTGGACTTGCCCACGTTGGTCTTTCCGCAGATTGCGCAGGTTATGCCTTCGCGAAGAATTGCGCCTTTATCTGCGGTATCTAAGAGCTCCTTTAATCCTTGAGAGGTATCTTCCATTCTCTCTAACAATTCTCTTGAAGTTTCCGGCTCTATATCCCGGTCGGAGAAATCTATGGAAGCTTCAAGCTGCGTCAAAATATTCATAAGGTTCCTGCGCAAGCCCTTTATTCTTTGCGAAAGCTTTCCCTGTAATTGCCCCAGGGCCGCCTTTAGCGCTTCTTGTGTCTGAGAATTAATCACATCCAAGACTGCCTCGGCCTGGGCAAGATCAATGCGCCCGGAAAGATATGCCCTTTTGGTAAATTCTCCGGGTTGGGCAAGACGCACACCCTGTTTCAATATTAATTCTAAAATCTTCTTTAAGACGACAATGCCGCTGTGGCAGTTAATCTCCACGATGTCTTCTCTGGTATAAGTCTTAGGAGCGCGCATAACAGAAAGCAGGACTTCGTCAATTACTTCTGGTTTAGATTTAGTTAGCTTCTTTTTCTGTGAACTGTGAACTGTGAACTGTGAACCAGTTACAATCCACCCATGATGCAGCGTATGGCTGGCAAATTGCCGGGGGCGCTTGCCATCGGAAGAAACAAAAATCTTATCGGCTACGGAAAGCGTATTTTTGCCGCTTAAGCGCACTATGCCGATGCCGCTGCTGCCAATCGGCGTAGAAATTGCCGCTATAGTATCATCCAAGAAAATCGTCTTGGGGTAATAACTTTTAAGGGGGGGATATACCTTCTTTTCATTCTTCTTCATAAAATACCCAGTTTATCTTGAAACTCTAAATATGGATTTCGGCAGTTCATACTTTTTTATTGTTGTTTCATTTTTTTTATTTCGTTTAAGCAATATTATAATATAATCATCGACGAAAACAGGCGCCCATTTATGCTCGTTGATTCTGTTAATCAAAAAGGGCTGCGCATATGGGGTGATGTCATGACGATAAAAGTAAATACAGTTAAAATCATATCTTTGGTCTATGTTACTCCATTTTTTCTCATCCCTCTGCATGGGTTCATAAATATCCTTAAAAAAAGATACGCTATATGCCTCTGGCCTATTATCAACAAAAACTCTCTGCTCGGGAAACAGATGAAAAATCAAATACCCCCCAATGTCATAATTATTGAATATGGGCCCCCGGATTTCGCTGTCCTTAAAAAAGTCCGCTGATAAGTTAACTTTAGGGCATAATCCCAGTCCTGTCAATTTTTTAAACGGGGAATAATAATGGTTTCTCGAGCAAAAACCCGCTAAGATTATAATCGCAGAAATTATAATAGCGGTATGCTGCGTAAATCGTCTGGGTTTATAGGGCCAATTCCTTACAATCTCAAAAGTATTTCCTGAGGCAACTGGAATAAAAAAGAATCCAAAAACAGGAATACCTCTTATTGACTTCCAGCTTAAAGCGCTGAAAACCAGCATTATAATAAGCTGCGGAATGAACTGTCTTTTTTGTTTTTTTAGGAAAATTAAGGCAAAACTAACGGCTGTAATTAAAAATATGGCTTCGAAATGATAATAAAGAGGATTGCCCGGAAATCTGGACTGCATAAAAAGAAGGGATTGATTTTCGGCAATCATATAACCATATTCGCGCAATATCATAAAAGGAACAAGTGCGCCCTTTAAGCCAAAAGGGTTAATAAGACAAACCGATAATGCGGCAACTATTAGAATAGTATATTGCTTAATCAGCCTTCTATACTTTTCGTTCAACAAGCTATCAAGCCAAAACACGCCGACCAAGAAAGGCCCCATTATGAAAAAAATATGGAGATTAACCCACAAAGTCTGCAGCGGTATTATAATAAGCAGTTTCTTAAAAGAAATCTTATTTTTCCTGAAAAGATATAGCAGATAATAGTAAAGGCCCATAAAGAAAAAACTGAATCCTTCGGGCCTTACCTCTGTCCTGGAGGCAATAAGCGGAATAATTAATAGCGAGAAAAAAAATGCATAGTTGAAATTGGACTTTTTTTCGGCTGTTTTGAAGAAAAATAAAAACGCCGATAAGTAAAGGGAAAGGTTCAAGACAGACAGCCCCTGAAACCCAAACCATTTCCATATGAAATAAAAAATAACGCCTGTTCCCCAATGGTGATTAATTGCCGGCAGACCCGGCTCGGTATAAGAATAATAATTTGTGGAAATAGGCCGGCAGCGCTCTAAAAAGACTTCTCCGTTTTTAATATGCCTGCCCAAATCGCCATTTACAAAATATATCTTCTGCGCGTAAAATAACCCGATAAGTATGAGCAGGCTGACAAATAATATTCTATTCCGAAATGTTTTTAAGGGATTCATCGTTATTCAAAAAATTGTATTTTAAGATACAGAAAATTGCGCGCAACCCGTCTTTCCATGTAATTTTCTTGCCCTCTTTATAAGTTCTTCCATAATAAGAAATACCTACCTCATAAATACGAATATTGGGTATTTTGGAAATCTTAGCGGTTATCTCAGGTTCAAAACCGAAACGGTTTTCTTTTAACTTAAGCGATTTAATAATATCTGCTCTAAACATTTTATAACAGGCTTCCATATCAGTAAGATTCAGGTTGGTAAATACGTTAGAAAAAAGTGTCAGGAACCTATTCCCTATATAATGCCAGAAAAGCAGGACGCGATGGGGATTACTGCCTACAAAGCGCGACCCGTACACTACCTGAGCCTTCCCCTCATATATAGGCTGCAATAAGACATTTAATTCATTCGGGTTATATTCTAAATCCGCGTCCTGAATAACAAGATAATCACCACTTGCTTCTTGAATTCCCCTTCTTACCGCGGCTCCTTTGCCTTTATTTTTCAGATGCTGAAAAAATTTTACATTCATTTCGGGGTAATTATTGATATAGGATTGTATCAATTGGGGCGTATCGTCTTTTGAACCATCGTCCACTAAAATTATCTCCTTTTCAATATCAGCGATTAACTTAACTTTCGAAAGGCTGCTTAAGACCGTCTGAATAGACGCTTCTTCATTGTAAACAGGGATAATTATAGAGAGTTTCTTCATCGGCCTCAATATAGCCTCCTATTTAGACTTGGAAGTAATCTCATCTATTTTGATAGATTCTTTTCTGGCCTGTTCGGCCATACCTGACTTTTCGTATACTTCTCTTAAGGTAATATGCGAATAAATAAAATTATCGTCTATGGCAATGGCCTCCTTTAGCTCGGAGATGCCTTCTCTAACCTTGCCTTTTCTAAAATAAAGCAATGCCAGATTATGATGCGTTTCCGCATATCCACCCTGCAGGGAAATTGCCATTTTATATTGTTCTTCCGCTTTATTGAACATACCTTTATCGCCATAGGCCATACCCAAATTGTGGCGCACCCTGCCGATATGGGGGTTATGTTCTAATATCTTAGTATAGAAGGTAACGGGATTGCTCCAGGCTTTATTTCTTTCAAGGGTTAGATAAGAAAATATAATCGCTATTACCAACAGCAACGGAAGATAAAGTTTCTTGTCTAACTTCGCTAAAAGATGAGAAAAAGTCAGAATAAAGCCTATGGAGGGAAAATATAACCAATGTTCCATAACAAATCCGTTAATAGGAATAATTCCCGATACGGGGGCAAGAGAAATAAAAAACCAGGTAAATCCCAGCAATATTAGCCTATTGCCTTTAAAAGATTTGTAAGCAAAATAGGAAAATATAGAAAGCAAAATGAACGAAAATAAAACTTTCGGCGTAAAAAACGAAACAAAAACAACCATAGCCCGGTCATATTTCAGACCGATGGGCAGCAATAACAATTTATAATATTCAATCAAACCCGCTAAGAAAGTAAAGATCCGATAGTGTAAATTTTCTGTATAAATATTAGGCTGCGCAAAGAGATTAAGGCTTTTGGTAAAATTAAATATGGTTAATCGCGCAAGAATACAGCAGCACATCAAGGTAAAATAAGGAACGTATTTCGCTAATTTCTTTCTGGTAAATTCTCTTTTATATAAGTCTACCAGAATAATTAAAAAAGGAAGTATTATTATGGTCTCTTTTGACATAAGCGCTGCAGTAAAACAGAGCAAGGAAAGCAAATAGTAAGTTCTCGTTTTATCCGCCTTCAAGAAAATTGCCTTCGGGGATAACTTTGATATGCAATTTTCGCAGTGGTGTACGCTATATATTTTCCCACACCGCAAATAGAAAAGTAAAGTAAGCAATCCAAAAAACATCGCTAACGGATCCGCTGTGCCATTTATATAAGTGATTGCTTCTGTATGAATAGGATGCACCATAAACAGTAAGGAAGAAATAAAGGATAACTCTCTTCTTTTAAAGAGCGTTAAAGTAAAAAAGTAGATTAAATAGGCATTGCTCAGATGGAGTAAAAAGTTTAAAAGATGGAATCCAAAAACATTTAAACCAAAGATATGATATACAATCGAATATGCCAATAGCTGCATCGGCCTGTAAAAATTATCTCGGCGCCAGACTCCTGCCCCAACATTTTTTGTGAATATATCTTTCAAGTGAGAGACGTCTTTTATGTAAGGATTCCTTTGAATATAATGTTCATCGTCATAAAGAAATTCGTTCGAAAATGAATTTGCATAAGCTGTTATGCCAAAAGTTATTATTATCAATAAATGAAAGAAAATCTGTCTTTTCATGCTAAAAATAGATTTTTTCGCCTGCCCCGGCTCTTTAAAACCTCCCCTATCAAGAACAACGAACCGCATACTAATATTAAATCCTGCTGCCTTGCCTTCTGCTTGGCAATCTTGAGCGCTTTATTTGGATTATCAGTTAAGACAACTTCTTTTCCCCTGGCTTTGATGAATGTCTTGATTATTTCGGGCGCCAGGGCCCGGGGATTTTGCGTCTTGGTTAGAATAATCCTGGCGGCTAAAGGTGTAAGCTCTCTTAAGATTCCTCTGACATCTTTATCTTGAGAAGCCCCGAAGACCAAAATCAGATTATGAAATTTAAAGAATTTATTCAGCGCATCTTTAAGAGCACAGGCAGATGCCCGGTTGTGCGCAGCGTCAAGAATAATTTTGGGTTTTTGGGAAATCATCTGAAGCCTGCCCGGCCATTGTACCTTTTTCAACCCTTCCCTGATTGCCTGCTGAGTAATTCCGGTTCCATAATTGCGCAAAGACTCAACACAGGCTACCGCAACCGCAGCATTAACGATCTGATGTTCTCCCAAAAGCCCAATCTTTAATCCGGAATATTTATCAAAAATTCCCTGGACATCAAAAGATTGCCCCCTAAGGCCAAAGCCTCTTTCTTTAATCTGAATATCCTTTCCCACCTCATACAAGTCTGCTCCCACTTCTTTAGCGCGCTTTCTGATAACTCTAAGCGCTGAAGGCCGCTGGGGCGCAGTTATTACTATTTGACTTTTGCTCTCTCTTGTCCTAACTGTCAACTGTGAACTGCTCAACATTGTGAACTTTATTATTCCCGCCTTTTCCGCCGCTATCTTTTCTAAGGTAGCGCCTAAAACAGCAGTGTGTTCATAGCTAATAGGGGTAATTGCGCAAACTAAAGAGCAAACCACATTGGTAGCATCAAGCCTGCCTCCGATGCCGGTCTCTAAAACCACAAAGCCGCACTCTTCTTCTTTAAAATATAAAAAGGCCAAAGCCGTAAGAATCTCATAATAGCTTAAGCCTCCTAATTTTGCCTCTCTTAATTTCTCCGCATAGGGCATTATTCTTTCTATCAGCCTTGTAAAATCTTTTTTTAGAATTATCTCTTTTTCTGTCTTCCCCGGCCCGCTTCGCTTATGCCGCGGGGCGGGCTGTAAAATTCTAATCCTCTCCCTAACATCTACCAAATGCGGAGAAGTATAAAGTCCAACTTTAAATCCGGCCTCTCTTAAGATGCCGCCTACAAAGGCGCAGGTGGAACCTTTTCCCTTACTTCCCGCAATATGAACAGCCCGCAAACGCCGATGGGGGTTACCCAAAAGCCGCAAAAGTCTTTTTACCCTGTCTAATTTAAAAGAAGACTTATAGGGATAGAAATTAAGCCGTTCGTAGTTAACGAAGGAATTAAGGTAGCTTTGCGCCTGGGGGTAAGTCATGTTTAATGAAATAATCCATTAACTCGCAGCCTTGGGAAAAATTCAATTTGCTTTCTTTGGCAGCAGATTCGTTAAATGCGCAAGCTGTATCTTTCGGCACTCCCCGGCCGTATAAAGCAAAAAAGATGGGTTCTGAGGTATGTGTTCTTATAGGAATGGGGGTATAATGGTCGGGTAAAACCAGAATCCTAAAATCCGTCCGGTTTTGAAAATGCCCTAATACCTGCCCTACTACCTGAGCGTCAAATCTCTCAATGGCTGTAAGTTTTGCCCGCAGGTCGCCGTTGTGGCCTGCTTCATCCGGCGCCTCCACATGAATAAAGATAAAGTCCTTATTCTCTAACGAGGCCAGCCCATATTTTGCCTTGGCGAGATAATCGGTATCGTAATAACCGGTAGCGCCCGGAACGTTAATCACCTCAAGCCCGATGAGCTTACCTATCCCTTTAACTAAATCTACGGCAGAAATAACCGAACCGCTAAGTCCATATCTATCTTTAAATTTAGGCAAACTCAAGCGTTTTCCCTGCCCCCAAAGCCAGATGGAATTAGCCGGATTTTCCCGCAGGTCAACGCGCACCTTGTTAATCTCGTGCTCTTCTAAAAAACTTTCCGCCTGCCGCATTAAATCAATTAAAAACTTTGCGTTTTTTCCCCGGGGAAGATTTCCGGATATACTCTGTCCTGTAATATCATGGGCAGGCCTGCATTTAACTTTTAATAAAGACGGCAGTAAGTCTTTAACAACCATTAAATGTCTGTAGCTCACACCCGGATAGAATTTCACTCTATCTGCGCCTATGTGCTTATCCAGAGCTTGAATTAGAATGTGCGCCTCTTTATTGCTGATATGTCCGGCGCTATAGTCTAAGATTTTATCTTCGCCGCAGGTAACCAGGTTGCAGCGAAAAGCCACCTCATCCTCCTTCAGCTTGACCCCCATATTTGCCGCTTCCAGGGGTCCGCGCCCGCTATAGAATTTTTCCGGGTCATAGCCTAATATAGAAAGATTGGCCACATCGCTGGCCGGAGCCATTTTATCGGGAATTGTCCTTGCCCAGCCAACCTGGCCATTGCGCGCAATATAATCCATATGGGGAGTCTTTGCTGCCTCAAGAGGGGTCTTGCCCTGCAATTCCTCTAAAGGATAATCAGCCATTCCGTCGCCTACTAGAACAATATATTTCATAATCCTATTTCCTTTATCACCGCTTCCAGCTTCGCCGGTAAAACTTTAGGTTTCTTTATTGTCGCAATAGCCCGGTCCGGGTCTTTCAGGCCGTGGCCGGTCAGGACGCAGACAATGCGCACTGCGTACTTCGTACTTCGTACTTCGTTTCTAAAAAATCCCTGCTCGGCCATTTTTAGCAAGCCGGCGACAGAAGAGGCAGAGGCCGGCTCAACAAAGATTCCTTCTTTTGCCGCCAAAAATTTATAGGCGGAAATAATTTCTTTATCCGAAACCATATCGATAAATCCGCCGGATTCATCCCGGGCGGCCTCAGCGCTCCTCCAGCTTGCGGGATTTCCTATCTTTATTGCGGAAGCAATGGTCTTTGGGTTTTTGACAATCTTTTTGCGCACAATAGGCGCTGAGCCCTGGGCCTGAAACCCGCAGAGCTTCGGCAATCTTTTGATTTTGCCGAGCCCTTTATATTCTTTATAACCCTTCCAGTAAGCGGTGATATTTCCTGCATTGCCCACCGGAATAAAATGATAATCGGGAGCGCTGCCCAGAACATCACAGATTTCAAAGGAAGCGGTCTTCTGCCCTTCGATTCTATTCGGATTAAGAGAATTGACCAGAGTAATCGGATAATTTGCCGCAATCCGGCGCACTAAACTAAGACAGCCATCAAAATTTCCGTCGATGGCGATAACTTTTGCTCCGTGGATTAAGGCCTGGGCCAATTTTCCCAGGGCAATTGCGCCTCTGGGAATGAGCACGACGCACTGCATCTCAGCACAGCCGGCATAGGCTGCCGCAGAGGCAGAAGTGTTGCCCGTTGAGGCGCAAATCACCGCTTGAGCGCCTTCTTCTTTTGCGCAAGACACGGCCACAGTCATTCCTCTATCCTTAAAGGAGCCGGTAGGATTCAATCCTTCACATTTGAGATAGACTTCTATGTTCTCTCCGACTATTCTGCCCAACGATTTAGACAAAAGAAGAGGAGTATTGCCCTCTTGTAAAGTAATTACAGGAGTCTCTTCTGTAATTGGCAAGTGCCGCCTATACCTTTTAATTACGCCCTGATAGTTCATAACTGCTCTACTCTCATAGCCACAGTTTTTTTTCTGATAGTCTCCAGGCGGCCTATCTTTTCTAAGGCAAGACGCAAAGAGCGCTCACTGGCCTCATGAGTCATCATCACAATAGGCACTATTTTTGCCCGTTTTCTTTGCTTCTGGGAAACACTGGCAATGCTGATTTTGTGCTGACCCAAAATCCCGGAAATCCTGGCCAGGACGCCCGGCCGGTCAATAGCCATGAAGCGGATATAGTAGCGGGATGTAATTTCTTCCATCTTGCGGATTCTGCGGATATTGGCCTTATAAACGAATTGAGGTTTGGCAGCCGGCACATTCCCTTTAAAGGTGTAAGCTAAATCGGCAATATCGCTAACCACAGCGCTGGCTGTAGGAAACCTGCCTGCGCCCTCGCCGTAAAAGACCTGCTCGCCAACTAAATCTGCGCTTACATAAATTGCGTTATAAATACCGTTTACGGAAGACAAAAGATGCTCCATGGGAATCAATGTCGGCTGGACTCTCATCTCTAATTCACCTTTTTCGCATTTGGCGATGGCCAAAAGTTTAATCTTATATCCCAACTC
>CAZPSS010000005.1:11993-21163 GCA_964589565.1 uncultured Planctomycetia bacterium | reverse complement strand
GTGGACGAAAATCAAAATCCCGAAAACAAATATAGAAGCAAGTATTGATATCATTGTTACCTCACCTCTCTAAAAAGGTTTAATGTCGAATTTTTTAATGACGAATGTCGAATGAATGACAAATTATTTAATGCCTAATGACGAAATTGGACATTTGAGCATTGGACATTTATTCGTCATTCGGATTTAGTCATTAGTCATTTAAAGTGAATTCCCAATTTGAATCTTCACTTGTTCCCGCGCCCACTTATCTGCCTGCAGGATATCCTCGAGGGTGGCCTTTAGTTTATTTTTCAGCTTAGCCAATACGCTTTCAATTATCCGGGCAATATCGTTAAGCCTTATTTTACCTTCCAGATAGGCCCATACGCATTCCTCATCGCTCGCATTAAGAACAGGCCCGGCTAATCCTTTTTGTTTTGCCGCCTGAATAGCTAAATCGAGACAGGGAAACTTAACCAAATCGGGCATTTGAAAAGACAGCTTTGCGATTTCAGAAAAATCAAGCCGGGCAGCCTTGTTGGGCATTCTCCGGGGATAGGTTAGAGCATATTGGATAGGAATGCGCATATCTGTTGCAGCCAACTGCGCTAAAATCGTGCCGTCGACAAACTGGACCAAAGAATGCACCAGGGCCTCGGGATGAATTACTACTTCTATTTTCTCCGGCGGCAGGCCAAAGAGGTAATTGGCCTCAATTACTTCAAGCCCTTTATTCATCAAAGTTGCCGAATCAATGGATATCTTTTTGCCCATTTTCCACCGGGGATGGCGCAGGGCAAAATCAGGCTCGACAAATTCAATGGCTTCTTTTGCTATATCTTTGAGCGGCCCGCCGGAGCCGGTCAAATAAATCTTTTCTAAACTCGCCCTCCCTTCATCCTTTAAGCACTGGAAAACAGCGCTCTGTTCGCTGTCGATGGGGATAATTTCCACCCGCCGCCTTTTGGCCTCTCGCATAATCACATCTCCGGCCATCACCAGGCACTCTTTATTGGCCAGGGCAACCCGCCTTGTTTTTTTTAAAGAGTTTAAAACAGGCAGAAGCGCAGCGCTTCCGCCGATAGCCATTACCACTATATCGCTCTCTAAATCCGCAACCTCCTCTACGCCCCTGCTTCCGGCGAGCAATTTTGTGCGCCTGCTTGCCCCGCGTCTACGCGTCGTGCCGGGGCTTACCCCTTTTTTCAGAGAGGTCCATTTAGTCTCATCCATAATCGCCGCCAAGCGCGGACGAAATTCATTTATCTGCCCGGCTAAAAGCTCTGCATTTTTCCCTGCAACCAGGGCAACTACTTTAAATTCATTCCGGAGCTGTGAAATAACCTCAAGGGTATTTCTGCCGATGGAACCTGTAGAGCCCAATATTGCGACGGTCTTCATTTTAATGAGCACATCGCTTACGGAGCGATAGCGACGTAAGTGATAAGTGCGAATTAATCCCCCCTTCTTTGATTTCGAAGCCGAAGGCTGAGAAATCAAGGGGGGATAAGTTCGGCCATACAACTTATGTTCGCTACGCTCCATAAGTTGTGGCCTCACTTACATAAACACTTTCACGTAGAAGTAAAAAACCGGGGCGGTGAAAAGCAGGCTGTCAATTATGTCTAAAACTCCGCCTAATCCGGGTAAGGTTTTGCCTGAATCCTTAACTGCGCAATCCCGTTTGATTAAAGATTCCGAAAGGTCGCCGATTTGAGCAAGCGCGCCTAAAACAAGCCCCAGAACAAGCAAGTTCATTAATGGAAACGTCCGCAAAAAACTGCTGCAGGCCAAAGAAACAAAAACGCTGAAAGCCAAACCTCCCAGCATCCCCTCTACGGTCTTTTTGGGGCTGATGCGGGGGATAAGGCTTCGCCTTCCCATTTTTGTGCCGATAAAATATGCCCCTATATCTCCCGATTTGCTTACCAGAATAAGATATGCGAGCAATTGCCTGCGGAATATTTCCGGGCCCACAGGCATTGTTAATATTCTGATGAAAAAGCTTAAAAACCAGCTTATATAAAGCAAGCCGAATAATATTACAGAAATACTTAATACAGCGCGGTTGTCGCGTTTGGTAAACTGGACGATAAAGATAATAAGGCAGATAGCCGGGATAAAAACAAAAAACCAATCATAGGGAATCTTATAATCAAAATAGGTAGCCGCAGCGACAAACACGCCGAGCATAATACCTAATTTTCTGTTTACCCCAATCTCTTTACTTTCAATGAGGACAAAGAACTCGTTCAGGCCAAAAATAATAAAAAGCGTTACTAATGCGGCGAAGGCCCAGGCGGGAAGAGCAAAAAGAATTACAAAAACTATTGCCGTAACTATTAAACCTGTAATCAGTCTGCGGATAAACATCGGTTATCGGCCACCAAACCTTCTTTCTCTCTTTTGATAATCCAAAACGGCCTGTAACAGGTCTTCTTTCCCGAAATCCGGCCAAAGCCTGGGAGTAAAATAAAACTCACTGTAGCCTGCCTGCCAGAGAAAAAAATTACTCACCCGCTGTTCTCCGCTGGTGCGAATCAAAAGCTCCGGGTCAGGCAGGTCTTTGGTATAGAGATGCCGCGCGAAGAAGGCCTCGTCAATCTCATCAACCTGAACAGTTTCGCCTTTAACCTTTAAAGCAATGGTCCTGGCCGCCTGCAATATATCCTGGCGGCCTCCGTAATTTAAGGCTAGGTTCAGGATGAGCATGGAATTGCCTTCTGTCTCTGCGGCTGCCTTCTCTATCTGTCTCTGCAGAAAGAGCGGCAACTGGCTGAGTTCTCCTGAAGTTACAAGCTTAATCTTATTTTTCTTAAGTTCGGGCAAATTCTTTTTTAAATGCCGCCCAAGAAGCCTCATTAAAGCATTGACTTCTTTTTTCGGCCGCTGCCAGTTTTCCGTAGAAAAAGTGTAGAGGCTCAAGACTTTTACGCCCAATTCCAGACAACCTTTGATGACTTCCTCTACAGTGGCGCTGCCTGCGCGATGGCCTTCAATCTTAGGCAAACCTTTATTTATGGCCCAGCGGCCATTGCCGTCCATAATTATGGCGATATGTTGGGGAATATTGTTAAGGTCCAAGGTCATAGGACGTAGGTTGTAGGTCACCTTAATATAAACAAGGGGGACATTTCACTATCCCCCGTCTTAATATAAGGCAGAAAAATACAATGTTAAATTGCTAAACTGCTAAATTGCTAAATGAGAAAAACAATTTAACAATGTAACAATTTGACAATTTAAAATCATTTTTTATATTCGCCCTGCACAGCAGCCGGCTTTACTCTAACTATCTCCTCAGGCAAAATTACAATCTCCACTCTCCTGTTCTTCTGCCGGCCTTCGACGGTTTTGTTTGTATCAAGAGGACGGTATTTACCGAAACCTGTGGCTGAGAGGCGCTCGGGAGAAATGCCCTCCTTTTCCAGATAATGCAGTACGCTGGTAGCCCGGGCAGTAGAAAGTTCCCAGTTGGATTTCCATCCGGAATACTTAATCGGCTGGTTATCGGTGTGCCCTTCTATGCCTATTTCTCTATCCGCTACAATCTTATGGCAGACCGCCACAACTTTATTTAAGGCCTCGTGGGCCTGAAGGCGCAGTTCGGCCTTTCCCGAGTCAAAAAGTACGCTGCTGACAAAGGTAATTACCAGGCCCCGCTTATCTATTCCCAGGGTTACTTTTTTGTCTGCAAGCTCCCGATACAAACTCTTCTCCAAGGCCGCATAGGCCTCTTTAAGCTTAAGCAGCTGCCCTTCCGTCATTTCCAATCTTTTTACCTGCTCGCTTAATGACTCTATCTTTTCTATATCGCTGGTGTGTCTTTTCTGCAAGACCACCGTGCACCCGGATAAAGGAATAATCAAACATAGCAAAAGCAAAATTTTAGCAAAAGATTTTATCATTTAATCACCTCCATTTTTTGTCTATAATTTTTCACTATAGCACCCTCACAATACAAAGTCAAGCAGAAAATCGCTTATTTAATCAATGTATTGCGGATAACAAAAGAGGCAAATACCACCGAAACCATTGACATAAGCTTGATTAAAATGTTTAATGACGGGCCGGCAGTATCCTTAAAGGGGTCGCCTACGGTGTCGCCTACTATAATGGCCTTATGGGCAAAAGAGCCTTTGCCTCCATACTCTCCGGCCTCAATATGCTTTTTAGCGTTATCCCAGGCGCCGCCGCTATTGGCCATCATTATCGCCAGGACAAATCCTGAAATGAGCGCTCCGGTTAAAAGGCCTACTGCTGAATCAACCCCCGCAAGTAAGCCTGCAAGCAAAGGAGCCAAAATTGCCAGAAGCGAAGGTAAAATCATTTCCTTTTGCGCGGTAACGGTGGCAATATCCACACACCTGGCATAATCGGGCCTGGCCTTACCTTGTATAAGGCCGGGAATCTCTTTAAATTGCCGGCGCACTTCCATTACTATTTTACCTGCCGCCCTGCCTACTGAGCGCATAGTTAAGGAAGAAAAGGCAAAAGGAAGCATCCCTCCGGCAAAAAGGCCGACCAGGATACGCGGGTTTAAAAGAGAAAGGTCTATAGTTTTTCCTAACATGGCGATTTCATTGCGGTAGGCGGCAATTAAAGCCAGGGCCGTCAAGGCCGCTGAGCCAATGGCAAATCCTTTACCCGTAGCCGCGGTAGTATTGCCCAGGGCATCCAAGGCATCGGTGCGCTCTCTCACATATTCCGGCTCACCGGACATCTGGGCGCATCCTCCGGCATTATCCGCCACCGGGCCATAAGCATCAGAGGCTAAAGTTATGCCTAAAGTAGAAAGCATACCCACTGCCGCAATTCCCACGCCGTAAAGGCCGGACGCAAAGTTACCTGCCCCTCCGGCAAGATAGTAACTGCAAAGGATAGCCGCCCCCACTACCAAAACCGGCACAACGGTAGAAGCCATGCCTACAGAGAGGCCGGCGATGATTACAGTTGCCGGGCCGGTTAAGCCGGCGGAAGCAACCGAACAGGTAGGGCCGTATTTATGGGAAGTAAAGAATTCCGTGGACAAGCCGATGAGGATCCCTGAGATAAGGCCGGTAATAACCGCCCCATAGACGCCAATATACTGCATGCCCAGCGTATATTTAATGACCAGAAAAGAAAATAAAGCAATTGCGCCGGCAGCCACAAACACTCCGCGGCGAAGCGCTTTAAGCAAGACTTCCTGGGATGGCTCGCCTTTTGAGCGGACAAAGAAGGTCCCGATAATAGAAGCTATCACCCCCACAGCTGCCATTGCCAAAGGCACAGTTACGCCGGCCAGGCCCAACCCGGCCGCAGAAGCCAGGGCCATCGTCGCCACTATCGAACCGACATATGACTCATAAAGGTCGGCGCCCATACCGGCAATATCGCCGACATTGTCGCCCACATTATCGGCGATTACCGCCGGGTTGCGCGGGTCATCTTCGGGGATACCGGCTTCCATCTTGCCTACCAAGTCCGCACCTACATCAGCGGCTTTGGTAAATATCCCTCCCCCTACCCTGGCAAAAAGCGCCTGAAGGCTTGCCCCCATTTCAAAGGTAAGCATCGTGGAAGTAATCGCGGCAATCTTATCCATATGTAAGGGCAGAGGATGCGTAGAATAATACCAGTCTAAAATAAAGTACCAGACGCTCAAATCCAGAAGCCCCAAACCTACAACTACCATGCCCATTACTGTGCCGCTGGAAAAGGCAATGCGCAATGCTCCATTGAGGCCTTTACGCGCGGCATACGTTGTGCGCGATGAGGCCCGCGTAGCAACCCACATCCCCACATAACCTGCAAAAGCGGAGAAAAAACCCCCGCTCAAAAAAGCAAAAGGCACAAAAACTACCAGATACCCCCTGCGCACAAGCAAAAATAGAAGAAAAAAAACTGCCAAAAAGAAAAGGCCCACTCCCGTATACTGCCTCTTAATATAGGCCACAGAGCCTTCTCTCACCCAGGATGCAATCTGCCTCATTTTCTCTGTGCCTTCGTCTTGCTTAAGGATGTAACGAATAAGATATCCGGCAAACAATAAAGCTAAAACAGAACCAACAGGCGCTAACCAGATCATTTTGATATCTCCAATTCCAAAATCCAAATGACAAAATCCAAATAAATCTCAAATACCAAATTACTTAATTAGACATTATATCTTTTTTCATTTGTAATTTGAGATTAAAATGATTTATTTGTCATTTGAGATTTGTCATTTGACATTAACGTTGCGGTATTATTTTCGTTTAATGACCTGCTCTCTTTGCGAACCCACAGAAATCATACCAACCTTAACCTTTAACAATTGTTCTAACCTTTTTATATAGCGGCGGGCATTCAAAGGCAAGTCCAAAAAGTTCTTAATTGAAGAGGTCTGCCTGGCCCAGCCGGGATGCACCTCATATAAGGGCCGGCAATTCTGGAGCACCTTAATACTGGCGGGGAAATCCCGATAAATCTTATCCTTATACTTATAACCCGTGCAAATCTTAATGTTTTTAAGCCCGTCCAAAACATCAAGTTTGGTTACCGCAAGCATATCAAAACGGTTAACCGTCATTGCCCACCTGACAATTACAGCGTCAAACCAGCCGCATCTTCTGGGCCTGCCGGTGGTAGCGCCGAATTCTTTGCCTTTGCGGCGGATCTTATCCAGGAGGCTTGGGGGAAACTGGGTAGGAAAAGGGCCGCTTCCCACTCTGGTAGTATAGGCTTTAGCGACGCCGATTATCCTATCGATATTTACGGGAGATACCCCTGTGCCGATGCAGGCGCCGCCGGCTGTGGCGGAAGAAGAGGTTACATACGGATAGGTGCCGAAATCCACATCCAAAACCGTTCCCTGAGCGCCTTCAAAAAGTATGTTTTTGCCTTTTTTAATTGCGGCATTTAGAAATTGCGCGCAATCAAAGGCATATTTTTTTATCTTCCCGGCATAAATTAAATATTCCCGGTAAATCTTATCAAAAGAAAAACCGCTGTGCCCATAAATCTTTTTAAAGATTTCATTTTTTTCGGCTAAGGCAGATTCCAGTTTTTCTCGAAATATATCTTTATCCAAAAGGTCAACCAGCCGGATTCCCGTGCGATTAACCTTATCGGCATAGCAAGGGCCGATTCCCCGGCCGGTGGTGCCGATTTTATGCGCTTTTCTTTTACCCTCGCGCAAGCGGTCAATAATCTTATGGTAAGGAAAGATTAAATGCGCCTGGTGGGAAACCTTCAGGTTGCCGTCTATATCTATACCCCGCGCTTTTAAGCTCTCTATTTCTTCCAGCAAAACTTGAGGGTCGACAACTACGCCATTGCCGATAACGCAAATCTTATTTTTATGTAAGATTCCTGAAGGGATAAGATGTAAAATAAACCGGCGGTCATCGACCACTATTGTGTGGCCGGCGTTATTTCCGCCTTGAAAACGCACAATTATATCGGCCTTGCGGGAAAGGACATCGATTATCTTCCCTTTACCTTCATCGCCCCATTGTGTTCCGACTAATATTGTATTCATTGTTAAACTGTTAAACTGTTAAACTGTTAAACTGTCTTTTTTAAGTAAGACAATTTAGCAATTTAACAATGTAGCAATGTAATTACGGATTCACAGTGAATATTTTTTTGGCGATATCGGGATATTCGGCAATGAAACGCAACTCGTCATTTGTCAGGGGCTTCTGCGTCTGCACATTAGCGTAACGCACAAGCTCCAGAATCCTGGTCGCCTCTTTGTCGTCTTTAAACTTCACTTCTAATTTCTCGTAGACATTCCTGAAGCCTTTAATGCCTGAATATTCACCGGCAGTAATCTTTCTACCGGTTTCAATAAGTTCCGGCTCTCCCCGGCCAAGCTCTTCGAAGTCGTAAAGTTCGTAGTTGCGCCTATCCTTTAAAGCCCCGTCAGCATGGATACCTGATTCATGGGCAAAGGCATTAGCCCCGACCCCCGGCTGATTTATGGGTATAGGCACACCAAAGGCGTAGGATGCATACTTGGCTATTTTCCAGGCGCAACTTATATCCACTCTCTCATCTAAAATATATTTACCCTTAAATCCACTGGAATATTTAAGCGCCAGAATGACCGAGACAAGGTCGGCGTTGCCGGCGCGCTCGCCCATTCCATTAACAGTGGTATTGATGTAGGCATCGCATCCGGCATCATTTGCCGCCTTTGCGCCCATAACCGAGGTGCCCACTACCATCCCCAGGTCATTATGGCAATGTACCTCGATAGGCATTTGCACACTGCTGGCCAGCTGATAGACCCGTTCATAAATAGTCAAAGGGTCGTCAAAACCCAGGGTGTCGCAATATCTAACCCGGTCAGCCCCGCATTCTTTAGCGGCGCGGGCAAACTTAATTAAGTAGTCTATGTCGCTGCGGGAGGCATCTTCCGCATTCACTCCCAGCGTCTTAATCCCCTTCTTTCGCGCAAACATCAATGCGGCGGTCATCATCTTGATAATCTCGTCTCTATTCTTTCTTCCCTGAAACTTTCCTTTAATCATCTGCTCTGATGTAGAAATAGAAAGGTTAAGATGCTCTACTTTAGTCAACTTCAGGGCTGCCTGCACATCTTCCTTAATTGCCCTAATCCAGCCGCTTAAAATTATCGGCTTGAGCACCCCTTTTTTGGCCAACTCTAAATTGGCGTTAAGGTAATTTGTCTCGTGGTGGGTTACGGGAAAACCGAATTCGCTCTGATAAACGCCGAGCTCATTAAGATACAGATTAAGCATAGTCTTCTCTAATTTGGCTAATCCCAGGCGCGAGGTCTGCACTCCATCCCGGTTAGTCACATCAATAATATAGATTTTCGGTCCCTTTTTCATCGTTTCGCCTCGTATAATGTTCGTTTGTTCGTGCTCGGGACACGAACAAACTATAGTTTAATCAGTTTGGCGTCAAATATATTTTTGGTATTTTTTATCTTCTCCAAAACTTTTTGCGGAACAATGCTGTCCACGTTTAAAACAGTAATCGCGGCTCCCCCGGGCTTCTCGCGGCCAAAGGTCATCTCGGCAATATTAATCTTATTTTGCCCTAAAACGGTGCCAATCTCCCCTACTATCCCCGGTAAATCGCGATTCTTAATGAACAGCATATATCCTGCGGGATGCGCTTCCACATAGTATTTATTAATCTTTACGATGCGCGCATCATCTTTGGCAAAGACTGTCCCCCAGACAGATAAC
>CAZPSS010000005.1:0-11983 GCA_964589565.1 uncultured Planctomycetia bacterium | reverse complement strand
TTGTCTCTACAGAAATAAGATTGGCGAAATTTTCCACTCTCTCTATTTTGGTCTCTTCTATAATTATACCTCTTTCCCTGGCCAGCACGCAGGCATTAACATAATTGACTGTTTCACCCATAAAGGCCGTGAGTATTCCTTTGACGCAGGCAATCGTAATGGGGGCGGTATCGTAACTTCCGACATCGCCTCTATATCCTATCTTTAAGCGTGTAATGTGCCCAAGGCAAAGCTGGCTGTGTAGAGAGCCAAGCTTCTCGGCTAATGTAACATAGGGCTGAATTATCCCGGCTATCTCCGGACTCAAACAGGGCACATTGACAGCATTGCATATTTTTCCCCGTATGAGGCCGTCGCACATCTCCTGCGCTATATCCACAGCCACATTTACCTGAGCCTCCTCGGTAGAGGCGCCCAGATGAGGTGTGGCTACCACGTTATCGAGCTTTAACAAGGGGCTTTCCAAGGGCGGCTCTTTTTCAAACACATCCAAGGCACAGCCGGCAATCCTGCCTGACTTTAACCCTTTGATTAAGGCCTGTTCGTCAATTATACCGCCGCGGGCGCAATTAACAACCCTGACCCCTTTCTTCATTAAGCCAATCTCTTTAGTAGAAATCAAGTGCCTGGTTTCCTCAGTCAGAGGCGTATGCACAGAAATATAGTCCGAGCGTCCAAGGAGTTTCTTCAGGCTCACTGATTCAATCTTGAGAATCTTCGCCTTCTCTAAAGAAAGGTAGGGGTCAAATGCCAACACCTTCATCCCAAAGGCAAACATCCTTTTAGCTACCTCCGCGCCAATCCTTCCTAACCCGATAATTCCCAAGGTCTTGCCGTATAGTTCCACACCGGTATATTTTTTTCTCTCCCAGCGCCGGCCCTTCAAAGATAGATAGGCCTGGGGAATATTGCGCGAAAGCGCTAAAATCATACTCACCGTGTGTTCCGCTGTTGAAATAGTGTTTCCGCCGGGGGTATTCATTACCACAATGCCCCTCCTTGAGGCGGCTTCCACATCAACATTGTCTAAGCCCGCTCCTGCGCGGCCAATAATCTTAAGTTTCTTTGCCGCCGCAATTATTTCCTTAGTTACTTTGGTGCCGCTGCGCACAATCAGGCCGTCATAATCCCGGATAATCTTCTTCAATTCTTCAGGAGAAAGGCCTGTTTTGACATCTACCTTAATGTTTTTTTCCTTCTTAAGAATCGCCAGCCCCTCCGGCGCAAGTTTATCGCTTACCAGTACCTTCATTTTATTCTCCTTCGTAAATAGCAGATTTAAATACCCGCTCTGCCGCAACAAGGCCTTTGCCCGGTTCAACCTTATGTCCTAATTCCGCAAGAGCCTTTTCCAAAGCGGAAATACCTGTTATTATATCAGAGGGCTGCATATATCCTAAATGGGCAACGCGGATAACCTTTCCTTTTATATGGCCCTGGCCATTGGCAATACTCACCCCGTATTTATCGCGCATTAATTTTACAAGTTTTGAGCTGTCAACCCCTTCCGGCACATAAGCTGCCGTAACTACATTGCAAAAAGTCTCGGAAAAAAGACTAAGCCCCAAAGCGCAAAGAGCCTCCCTGGTTGCGCAAGCCAGCATCCTGTGCCTCTTAAAAACATTTTCCAATCCCTCTTTTTTAATTAAAGACAGGGATTCTCTTAAGGCTACGATTAGAGAAATCGCCGGCGTAAAAGGGGTATCCGTTTTATGCAGCGCTTTTTTTGCTTTTTGAAAATCAAAATAATATTTAGGCAACTTTGCAAATTCAGCCGCTCTTTGAGCCTTGGGGCTTACACTGCAAAAAGCCAGCCCAGGAGGAAGCATCATTGCTTTTTGTGAACCGGTTACAACACAATCTATATTCCAATTGTCGGTCTGCAGCTCTTCTGCGCCCAATCCACTGACAGCATCCACAACCAACACTGCGGCGCAGTCTTTAACTATCCGGCCGATGGCCTTAATGTCACAGACTACAGCGGTGGAAGTTTCACATAAAGTAGTAAATACGGCCTTGGTTTCCTTATGTTCTGAAAGCAGGCGTTTAATTTCTCCAGGGCAAACAGCCTTGCCCCACTGCACATCAACAGAAATGGCCTCTACATTGTAGGCCTGGCAAATTTCTTTCCAGCGCTCGCCGAATTTACCGCCACAAACCACTATTGCTTTATCGCCCGGAGAAAGAAGGTTCGCCACCGCTGCCTCCATTGCTCCCGTACCGGAAGCAGTAAAGGTAAATATGTCATTTCCGGTCTGAAAGAGATATTTAAGTCCTTCGTTAACTTCGGCAAAAAGCTTTTGAAATTCGGGTGTGCGGTGATGAATAATCGGCCGGGCGCAAGCCGCCCGAACCTCCGGCGGCAGCGGCGTAGGGCCTGGGGTGAGCAGATATTTTTTCGTCATTTCTTCTTCTTAACCTTACTACTTGCAATGACTTCATCCGCAATGCCGTAACTCCTTGCTTCTTCAGCAGACATAAAGAAATCTCTATCGCAGTCTTTCTTAATCTTCTCTACTGATTGGCCGGTATGTTTGACCAAGATACCGTAAATATTGTCTCTCAGGGTCAATATCTCCTTTGCCTGTATGCTGATATCTGCGGCTGCCCCTTGCACGCCGCCCCAGGGCTGATGGATCATCACCCGGGCATGCGGAAGAATGTACCTTTTACCTTTAGCGCCGGCAGAGAGAAGCACAGCGCCCATACTGGTAGCCTGGCCTATGCAGTAAGTGCAAATATCGGGCTTGAGAAACTGCATTGTGTCGTAGACAGCCAGTCCGGAAGTAACTACTCCGCCGGGAGAGTTGATATAGATATTAATATCTCTGTCCGAATTCTCCATCTGCAACAAAAGCAGCTGGGCAATAACCATATTGGCGATAACATCATTAACGACGGTGCCGATAAAAATAATCCGGTCTTTGAGCAGGCGGGAATAAATATCATACGCCCTTTCTCCCCTGGGGGTCTGCTCCACAACTATAGGCACCAATGTTTGAGCATAATTTTCCATTTTTTAGCCTCCTTTTAATGAGCACATAATTTACGGAGTTCGCAGAGCGACGTAAATTATAAGTGCGAATTAACCCCGTCGAGTGTGCCAAAATTATGGAACAGAATTTTGGCACTTCTTACGAGACGGGGTAAGTTCAGTTCGTTTCGTGAATCTGGGCTTTATTTAGCAAAAACTCTATAGTCTTTTTGTCTATCAATTCTGCTTTCAATCCGGGGATAAGATTTTGTTGAACCAGATATTGTTTTATTTCATCCTTCGTTTTTCCTGAGCGCTGCGCAATTACTTCTACTCTTTTCTCTAAATCCTCTTCCTTCAATTGAATATTTTCGCGTTGCGCAATCTCTTCTAAAATAAAAGATAGTTTTACCCTGCGCACAGCTTCCTTTCCTGCTTCAGCTTCCAATTTTTTTTCTTTGCTTTCAAGAGCTTCTTTCTCCTCTGCCTGCAAGCTATGATTTAACTTTAGCTGCTGCAACAATTGCTGCTTCTGGCTGTTCACTAAAGACTGGGGGATGTCCAGGGAAGCCATCTTTAAAAGTTGAGTTAAAAGCTGTCCTTCCATATGCGCCTTCACCTCAATCTCTGCGTTTGCCTGTAAACTCTTCTTGATAGCCTGCCTTAGTTCATCCAGCGTTTGAAACCCTAAGTCTTTAGCGAATGCATCATTCAGCTCCGGCGCTTTATTTCGAACGGGGTTTGTTTTTTCTTTTGCCCCCGCCTGCCTGGCTAAATTCGGGGCGGGCAGGCTGGACTCTCGCAGGTTTTCCAAAGCAGCGTCTATCCGGCTCTTTTCTATTTCAATCTTTTTCCTGATGAGCTTTAAGTCCCTATAGTTGGCTTTAAGCTTCACCTGAGGTTTAATGTCAAGCTTTGCGTTAAAAGAAAGTGCATGGTTTTTGAAACGGACATTCTCTATTTCAGGAGGCAAAACAGGGGTTAATTTCTCTTCTTTGACTGCTCTTAAATAATACTCGGGAATGGCCCGTTTAACTACCTCCTCCTCGGCTTTTTGGCCATAGTGGGTCTCCAGCAAATCCCGAGGGGCATGGCCTGGGCGAAAACCCGGAATGCGGGCGGTTTTGCCAATTTGGGCATAGACCCGGTCAAATTGCGGATTAAGCTCTTCGCCGGATACTTCGATGCTAATCGTGCGGCTGCAACCGGCCGTATTTTCAATTCGCGTTTTCATCACATCCTAAACTTATCGCCCAGATAAATCTCTTTGGCCTTCGCGTCAGTAATCAATTCCTGCGCCGTGCCGGAAATCAAAATTTTGCCTTCAGCCATAATATAAGCGCGGTCGGTAATAGCCAGGGTTTCCCGCACGCTGTGGTCTGTAAGTAAAACGCCTAAGCCCTTTTTTTTGAGTGAGGTAATAATCTCCTGGGTTTCAAATACAGCGATGGGGTCAACCCCGCTAAAGGGTTCATCTAAAAGGATAAAGCTGGGCTCGGTAACCAAAGCCCGGGTTATTTCCAGTCTTCTTCTTTCTCCTCCCGAAAGTGTGTAAGCCTTATTTCTGGCAAGATAAGAGATATTTAATTCTGCAAGCAGTCGCCCTAAGCGCTTATTTCTTTCCTTCCGGGAAATTCCCAGGGTTTCCAAAACCGCCATAATATTCTCTTCCACTGTGAGCTTGCGAAATATGGATGTCTCCTGTGAAAGGTAGCCAATTCCCCTTCGGGCGCGTTGGTACATAGCAAAGTTTGTGATATCCTGAGCGTTAAAAATAATCCTGCCTTCATCAGGCGCAACCACGCCCACTACCATATAGAAAGTGGTAGTCTTTCCTGCGCCGTTAGGACCTAAAAGGCCGACTATCTCCCCCTTTTGCACAGTAATGTTTGCCTTGTCCACTACACGGCGGCCGTTATAGGACTTAACTAAATCTTTTGTCTCGAGTAAATGCATTTACGGAGTCTCCGTCATTTGCTTTAAGCTCTCCGTGGAGTAGATAACCAATTTCGGCCGCCCTGTTAAAGTAAGTTTTCCCGTCTCTGTGTCATAAACTGCCTTCTGGCTATAGGTGCTATTGCCTCCGTGATGAATCTCTACATTTCCAAAGGCTTCGACCTTCTCTATTCCCATCCCGGCCATACCTTCTACCTGTTTGCCTTTTTCACTTTGCGCACTAAAATAAACATCCATTTTATCGGCGAAAATCTCACCCCGCTCATCTTTTACTTTAACATTGTTCTGGAAAATAGCCAGATTATTTTCATATTCAACTTCTAAAGAGCCATCGCAGGTAATTACAGTGAGCGCAGAGGCATCCGCAGAGGTATCCATAGATAATCTTACGGTCACCTCTTCCTTCAGCTGCACCAGATTTAATAGCGGCTGGCCGACAATACCCCTGCCGCAGGCCTCCATTGCGCCTCTTGTTATCTGGACCGGGCCTTCACTGGTAATCTTTTGATTTTGAGCATCCCAGTCCAGGTAATCTGCGCTCAGGGTCGCGCCATCATCGGTAGTGGCCATAACATTATCTTCTAAATGCACATTATTATCTACCCGGCTTAAACTGCCCCTATCTGCCACAATAGTCATATTGGTCTGGTCTCCATAAACCTTGCTGGTTACATTGGTCAGTTCGATTACTTCAGTCATAATATCCGCGCTTGTTCCCTCTAAGTCCCATTGCTTTTTTCCGCCTTTGGTATAACCGCTTACGGTAAAGCTGGAAAGCATCTCATCGGGCGCCTCCGCAAGCTCTTCCTGCGCAGCAGATTCCTGGGCCTGGGCAGATTTGCCTTGAGTTTCATCTTCCTGCACACACCCTACCGTTGACATAACGGTAAACACCAAAGCACAAATGATAAATAACCAAGTTTTAAAAGTTAGCAAGTTGAAAAGTTGAAAAGTTGAAACTTTTTGAACTTTTGAACTTTTGCAACTTTTTAACTGCCTGTATATTTTCTTGTGAGTTTGTGCCATTTGTTTTGCGCGCGCAAGATAATTTCAATTACCTCTCTGACCGCGCCTTTTCCGCCCTCTTGTTTTGTTATATAATGGGCTGCTCTTTTTGCCTCAGAACAGGCATTGGCTACAGCCACACCCAGGCCTGCCCGCTTTATTAGCGGCAAATCCAGTAAATCATCGCCTATAGAACAAATATTACTATTCTTAAAGTTGTATTTTTTTAAAATCTGGCGAAAGGCTGTAAGCTTATCAATAGTGTTTTGCCGCAGTTCTACCGCCCCAATATCCCGGGCACGCCTTAATACGGCTTTTGAGCCTTTAGCAGTAATCAAAGCGGCTTTTATCCCGGCCTGCCCCAAAAGCACAAAGCCCATCCCATCCTGGACATTAAAGCATTTAAGTTCATTGCCGCGGCTATCGTAGATAATCCGCCCATCGGTCATTACTCCATCGATGTCCAGGATGAGCATCTTAACCCTTTTAGCGCGCTGATTAACTGTCATTTAAACCAACCCAGCCTTCAACAAATCCTGCACATCCAAAAGCCCGATGGGCTTTCCCGCATCATCAACAACAGGGAGCTCATCTATCTTTTTGCTTTGCAATATCCCTAATGCCTCGGCAGCTAATTTCTCTTTTTCAATCACGGTGGGGCATTTGGTCATTACCTCTTTGAGTTTGCGCATAGATAAATTGGGGTCGCCCTCCAGATGCCGCCTGAGGTCTCCGTCGGTAAAGATGCCTACTAAAATACCTTTTTTATTGACGATGCTTGCGCTGCCTGCGCGGGCAGAGGTAATGGCCAAAAGCGCATCCTTAACCAGGTCATCCTCCTTGACCACAGGATTGGCCGCGCCCTTTCGCATTATATCTTTTACTTTGAGCAAAAGCCTTTTTCCTAAATTGCCGCCGGGATGATAAAGGGCGAACTCTTCCTTCTTTAGACCCTTCTTCTCCATGACTGCGATTGCCAGGGCATCTCCCATTGCCAGCATTGCCGTAGTGCTGGCAGTAGGAACAAGGCCCAGGGGACAGGCTTCTTTCCGCACACTTATATCTAAGGTGATATCGCTGTTCTTAGCCAGCGTGGATTGGACGTTGCCGGTTAAAGATATAAGTTTTGCGCCGATATTCTTAATAGTGGGAAGAAGCCTTAAGAGCTCCTCTGTTTCCCCGCTATTAGATATGGCTAAAACTACATCGTCTTTAACCACCCGGCCTAAATCGCCATGAATGGCCTCAGCCGGATGCAGCCAAAGACTGGGTTTGCCGATAGAAGAAAGCGTAGCCGAAATCTTCTGGCCGATTATTCCCGCCTTGCCCATACCCGTAACCACTACTCTGCTTTTACAATGACAGAGCGCCTCCACTGCCTTTTGAAAGCTTTTATCCAGGCGTTTGATTAAGTTAAATATTGCTTCGGATTCTATTTTTAAGACTTCCTTTGCCCGCTTAATACTCATTTTTTACAACCTCATCAATCCTCTTGACCTGTTTCAGCAGTTTTTCCAGTTCAGCAAAATTAATCGAGTTCGGGCCGTCGCAAAGTGCCCGGGCAGGGTGAGGATGCACTTCTAAAAAAAGCCCTGCGCAGCCTACTGCTGCCGCTGCCCTGGCTAAAGCAGAAACAAATTGCCGCTCACCGCCGGATGAGCTGCCACCTGCTCCGGGAAGCTGGACGCTATGAGTAGCGTCAAAAACCACCGGGCAGCCATACTCAGCTAAAATCCTAAGCGCGCGCATATCGCTCACCAGATTATTGTAACCAAAGGAGCTTCCGCGTTCAGTAATAATTATATTTTTATTGCCGGTGGAGCTAACCTTCTTAATAATATTTTTCACATCCCAGGGAGCTAAAAACTGGCCCTTTTTTATGTTAAGGGGTTTCTTTGTCCTGGCTGCGGCAATAAGCAAGTCTGTCTGACGGGATAAAAATGCCGGAATTTGAATTATGTCTAAAACAGATGAGGCCTCTTTAATTTCTGCGCGACAGTGAATATCGCTGAGAACAGGTAAAGAGAGCTTGCGCTTGATCTTTTTTAAAATCTCCAACCCTTTTTTTATTCCCGGGCCGCGAAAAGATTTTAGTGATGTGCGATTGGCCTTATCAAAACTGGCCTTAAAGATGAAAGGGATATCTATTTTAAGAGCGATCTTTTTCAATTCCCGGGCGCAATCAAGGCAGGATTTTTCTGTCTCAATCACGCAGGGGCCGGCAATGAGAACTATCGGCCTTGTGTTGCTTAACTTTATTTTGCCTATTTTTACTTCCCGAGTTTTCATCTGTTCTCTGTTTTCCCCGGCCCGCTTCGCTTATGCCGCGGGGCGGGCTGTTCTCTGTTTTCCAACAATATCTTAACTTTTTCCAAATCTTCCGGGCTATCCACACCGATAGTATCGAAACCTGTCTCGATAAGTTTTATTCTATAACCGTGTTCTAGGGCGCGCAGCTGCTCTAACTTTTCCGAAGCCTCCAGCTCGCCCACAGGTAAATTGGTAAAAGTAAATAAGAAATCCTTGGTGTAAGCATAAAGCCCTATATGTTTATAGAATTGGTGCTTGCCTGCCCCGCTGTGAAGCTTTACGGGGGTGCTTGGTGCTTGCCTGCCCCGCTGTGAAGCTTTACGGGGGTGCTTGATATAAGGGATAGCAGAACGTGAAAAATAAAGGGCGAAATTATTCCTGTCTTTAACTACTTTTACTACATTGGGGTCTTTTAAATCGCTTTCATCCTCAATCTTATGAATTAAAGAGGCCATGGGAATGCCGGAGTCGTCCAGCAAACAACTCACTAACTCATCAATCATAGAAAAATGGATTAACGGCTCATCCGCCTGAATATTTACGACAATCTCAGTATCTATCGGATTGACCACTTCGGTCAAGCGATCCGTGCCTGATTTATGTCCTTTAGCTGTAAGCACTGCCCGGCCGCCAAAATCTTCAACTGCCTTTAACACTCTTTCCTCATCGGTGGCAACAAGCAGGTCTTCCAATGTATTGGCCTTCAGCGCTTCTTCGTAGACATATTGGATTAAAGGTTTGCCCAAAAGTTCAGCCAAAACTTTTCCCGGAAAACGGCTCGACTCATACCGTGCTGGAATTACGCCTATCGCCCTCACCCTTCGACTCCCTTCAGCCGCTTAAAGTCATTTATTTAGCTTTTCCAACAATTCTTCCTGCGTGGCTACTGTTACACCTACTTTTCCTACTACAATTCCGGCGGCATAATTGGAAATATGCGCAGCCTCCAACATTGAGGCTCCGCCGGCTAAAGCTGTGGTAGCGGCGCTGATAACCGTATCTCCCGCCCCTGAAACATCATAGACATCCTGGGCAACGGTAGGAATGTGCACAGACTTGTTCTTATGCTCGAAAAGACGCATCCCGTCTTCACCAAGAGTAATGAGCACTGCCCGGGCCTTTTGTTTAGCAAGTAAACTGCGGCCGGCTTCTTCTAAGTCCTGTTCGGTCTTTATTTCCTTACCTGCTGCCATAGCCGCCTCATAGTGGTTAGGGGTGATCAAATCGACACCCTGATAAAAAGAAAAATGATTTTCCTTAGGGTCGACGGTAATAATCTTTTTATGTTTTTGCGCCAGAGATATCGCCTCCTGCAAAAGCCTGGGCACAATAAGCCCTTTGCCGTAATCCTCGATAAGCAGTGCATCGATATCGCAAAGCTTCTCTCTTAGAAAGGTAAGGACCTGACCGATTATATTGTCGTCGACTTCCTCGAGTTTCTCGCGGTCGATACGCACTACCTGCTGATGATGGGCGATAACCCGGGTTTTTAATGTAGTCGGCCTCTCGTTATCGATAACGATACCTTCTACATCGATATTCTTACGGCGCAGCTCATCCGTAAGAATCCTGCCGCGCTCATCGGCTCCGATTGCCCCGCAGACATATACCATGGCCCCTAAGGCGTGAATATTATTGGCTACATTTGCCGCTCCCCCGGGCATAAAAGATTCCGAATTTACCCAGACTACAGGAACCGGCGCCTCGGGAGATATCCGGGATACTTTACCCCAGATAAATTCATCTAAGATCAAGTCTCCCAGCACCAATATTCTGGCCTGTTTAAAATTGGCAACAGCCCTTTTTAATCCCGCTTTATCCTGCTTTACCATTTTCTACCCTCTCAAGAAAATCGCTTCGCGATAACTCTAATGCGATTTTCGCAGTGGTATCTGATGTTTTTATACTTTCCTATACCATAAAATGCCCATAACGGAAACCTTATTTTAGCACCTAATTTACGAGTTGTCAAATAATACTTTGTTGGTGTCAGGTCTTGACTTGATACATATCAGCCTCATCAAATAGCTCCCTCTCTATTGCTTCTAACTCATTCTTGAATACTTGCTGCTTGATCAACTCTTCTTGCGTACGACTGGATAGTTTACTTACAGCCGCCTCCGATATATTATTATCAAAGAATTCTTTTATCTGTTTTAAACTGTTGTCTGTATATCTTCTGGCGAGACAAACAAAAACTTTTTTTCCGTTGTTGAATTTGGTTTTTCTTTTAATTAATGTTTCTTTATCTATATTGTAGTATTTCATTACAACCTCGGCTATATTATTTAAATCTTTTCCATATTTTAATTTTTTAGATTTTGGTACCTGGTTAGATATATTCTTCTTCTTTAAAAACTTGCTCGTTATCCTTTTTACAAAATTTTCTGAGCCTAATATAGAATGGGCGTAAATATTCTCTAGAGGATCCTCTGATGCTTCAATTCTTTCATATACAAATTTCTTATAGGCCGTGTGCTGTTCTTGGAAAGTATTTCCGAACTGTTCCAAAACAAAATTTATATTTAGCCACAAAGGAACTGTTCCTTTGTTTGTGTAATAAGACATACTGCTATAGCTATAATCTTCAGGGTTAGAGAGAATATCTGCTCTTACAGGGTTGAGATGAATATATCGGGAAAGCTCAAGTAGGTAATTATCCTTATCTACAAGAATGGCTTTGAATCTGCCTTGAAATAAATGGCCGTATCTTTTATGCCGCTTGTTGAAATAAATCGTGTAATGCCCGTTAAGGTCGCGCATCAACTGGCTTAAATTGGGGTTTGGGGTTTCAATGAGAAGGTGGTAGTGGTTGGACATTAAGCAATAGCAATAGGCTATTACTTTGTAGCGGTTATGGATGAGATTAAAGTAAAAAAGAAATTTTTTGTAATCTTTTTCATCTAAAAAGATACGCCTTCCTTCATTCCCCCGCGTAGTTATATGGTAAATAGCGTTTTCGTATTCTATTCTTAAAGGTCTCGCCATAACTAAGGATTCTCTTTAGATCATTTATTGCTTCAAAGAGAAATATATCATATTATATGTATCATGTCAAGACCTGACACTACTTTTTGCTGCGCTTAAAGCCTCCTCCACAGAAATGGCCTTAAGGCAGGCAAAGTCCTTGCGGCAATTATGGGCTAAACATTCCGCGCATCCTGCGTCCTTATATAATACTATATCATCTTTGCCCGTGGGCCCCCAGCGGCGGGGACTTAAGCCGCGCTGAGCCCGGCCGAAGATAACAATCTGCCTCACGCCTAAAGCCGCAGCAATATGCACCGGGCCGCTATCGTTGGAAATAAAAAGACAGCACCTTCTTAAGAGGCTGGCCAGCTGGCTGACTGTAGTCTTGCCGGCGGCATCAATACAGGGATAATGCATAAGGCTTATAAGGCTTTTTCCGCTCTTTACATCATCCGGGCCGGCCACAATCACCGTCTTTATCTTAAATTCCTCAAAAAGTTTATCGGCCAGGCGGGCAAACCTTTCTGCCGGCCAAATCTTAGAGGGGCAGCTGGCTCCGGGGTGAAAAGCAATTATCTTCTCATCCCTGCGCAGCCCCTGAACTGCCAAAAATTTTTCAATAAACTCCTCGCTATCCTTGCGTATGGGCATAAATAAACCCCTATCTTCCGGCTCAACCCCCAAATAACGGAGCACATCTAAAGTATATTCTAATTCGTGTTTTTGTCCTTCTTGTTTTTTGTGTTCGATTTTATCCGTCAGCAAAAA
>CAZPSS010000004.1:20329-21403 GCA_964589565.1 uncultured Planctomycetia bacterium | reverse complement strand
ACTTCGTGAATTAAAGCGCTGGGGACAGGCGCCCCTTCGGGGCTCGCAATGACGGAAATTGGACTTTTTCAGCAATCTCTAATGATAGTCAAAATCACTCACCATCTGCCAGGAGGCCTGGGAGCCGCTGGCGAAGTCTCCTGAGGGCCGGCCCCCCGGAGACCAGAATCTTTCTTCATATTCATAATTTTTTCTCCCGCCCCCATACACCTTAAAGTCATCTCCTCTCCATGTATAAGAGGTGAGATTAAAGCGATTGATTTCATAGGCCTCGCAACTTTTATGACTACGATAATTTTCTGCCCATCTATCCTTTAATCTGATAAATGCCCCTTCTATAGTCATATATTTATCTACACGTTCCCTGAGAACCCCTCGCGGGTCTTCAGGAGAGGCTACAGCTACATTATAATAATTGCTTTTAGTTACTTGATTTATCATCTTATCACTATTTACACTATCCCATTGACTTTCTCCCGCATCTAATAGTGTTTTCTGCTGGTCGTTATCGAGATTACCCTCAACCCAACTCCATGTAGCTTCTTCCTCAGAGCCGGGCTGTGGTAACTCACCAGGCCAATTATCCCAGCAATAGTCCTGCAAGAATGTATTTTCACGCACACTATAAGGATTATTAGGGAAATTATAGGGATAAGGATATTCATCGCCGTTATCAGGATTAAAGTCTTTAAATTCTGAAGAAAGAAAATAGACCCGGGAGTTGCTTATTACTGCCGTAGGTTGAAAATAGTTATCCGACTCGTCTGAAGAAGAGGTTTTATCTGCCTTTTCATAGTTAAATGCATATTTAGTCTCCCCGTCTATTATTTTTTCCTGGGCCTTTACATAGACATCATAAGGGCTAACCAGGGTAAGCCCTCCATCAGGCAATATAGCTCCATTAATTAGCCGGGTATCATAGGTAGCAGAGTCTATATAGGCAATATGATTGTTGATGTTCGTTCCTGACTCTCTTAGCGCCTCAACATCGATTTGGATTACCTTTATAGCTGGTGGAGGGTTTGTGGCATAATAAGAGGCCTTATTAGTCTCATAAGGATTATAGAATTTAGT
>CAZPSS010000004.1:0-20319 GCA_964589565.1 uncultured Planctomycetia bacterium | reverse complement strand
TAAGGCAGGCATTAAGGGAGCTCTCGGTAACAGAATCTCCATTAAGAGAGACAGTGAAATATGTTGTCCATCTCCTCCTTCCGGACCTCTCCCTGAATTCATATATATAAAGCCCATTTGCTTGGGCCGGGGGGATATAATTTGTTTCAATTGCTAAGGGCTCCTCGTATTTACCGCCATAACCGGAGTATTTTATCACATCGTTTAAGTCTTTATCATCGAGCCACCGGGCAAACTCATCTCCTTGATAGGAGGTATTCAGGTATTTTACATCTAAATAAACCTCTGCTGATGTTCTATCGTTGCCATATTCTAAATCGCTCCACCATTCCTCATTTACAGCGTGATAGTAATTTGCCGGGGTATAGATTTGTTGATGGGTTCTGCTTCTTGCCGGCGGCCAATAATTCAGCCAGGCCTCCCAGAATATCCTTTCCGGGGCAGGAACAGTTGGGGCATCTGTGGAGAAATGATAAACACTGCCTGTTTGGGCAAGGTTTTGTTTATGGTGATACCGCCTTTGTTTCCACCAATCTAAAAAACCATCTCCATCTTTGATGTCTTCTTCAATCCAAGCTCTTAGATTATCATTTAGCCCGCCAGGAAATGTCTCATCTTCCTGATATTGTTTTACTGCTTGATAAAGCTCATATTCACTGTGGTTATAAAGACCCCGCTCATATCCATCAGGATTTGAGCCTGATTTTGGACCAGAGTCATTCTCTTTTTCTATACTTAAAACAGTAACCGTGTCAAATTCATAACTCTCCCAGTTGTCATCTCCATCATCTCCAGAACTAAGCCAATTACTTTCAGAAATAGCATATTCACCTTTATTATCTTCTTTTCCTATTAACCATTCTAAGGCCTCATCGGTTACATTAAATCTTACAGGCGCCTCTCCTCCTCCGGGGTCACCGTAATATTTATCCCATTCCCAGGAAGCAGGGCTATAACTATCCGAGAGTTGTTTGGGGATATGGATATTATTTACCTTCACCCAGCCATACTTTGTAATCGAATCACCCCAGTCATCGGTAAGGTCATAGCCATAAATATGGATATTTGGATGGTGAAAGGCCTCTCGCCAATGCCCGCTGACCCCAAGCTTATAATCGTGGCCTAAAGGATACACAAAATCATAAGGAGGATAACCATGTTTGGATAAAGGAGCTATACCATCGATAACACCATCGTTATCGTCCCAGGTGATGGGCTCGGAAAATTGCCTATAATAATGATCGTAAATATTTCCCGAACAACTTATCTCGGCAAAATTATTGAAAGAGCCGCTTCCTATTTGAATATCTCCATTAATATGGAGAGCGCCGACATTTTCTCCATCTATCTGTTTACCGTTGTAGTTTCCTCCTACATACCAGGTAGAAGGCCAGAACATAAAATACTTATAAAGTGACTTACGACTGATGCGAAACTTGAGGATGCGCGTGGAGGAGTTAATGATGCTGCGAGAAAGGACAATTGTTTCCTCTGGTTTATCCGGGTCGGCATAGGCCTTTACCTCTAACAAGCCAGAGGGAGTGGTAATTTCATAACAGCCGGTGGTAGAATTGATGCTTCCTTCTGTAAGGGTAGTGGAAGGTAGGGTAGCCTTTTTAATCAGTTCGTTTGTCTCCTCATTCACCTCATGAGTATACCATGCCCAACCCGCATTTTTGGATTCAATAAAGGCATATTCCACCCCTATCTCCGCGGCATAAAGGGCCTCTAAGCGGGCCTTCTCCCTTTGCCCGGTGCGCATCTGCGCAATGGTCCGGGAGACAACTGCTCCGCTTAAAATTAAAAGCACTATTGCTACTGTATAAGAGGTAATCAGGATTACGCCTTTATTGTTTTTGAACAAGGTAAACACTTTTTCTTCTCCTTGGTTAATTCCTAAAGGTTACCTGCGAACTTAACTCTGTTCGCAAAGAGCGGCCTTGAAGTGTAGTTTTGCTCACCGCGATACTAATAACCAATGAATTGGGCTGAGTGTAGTCTATGCTGGCACCTGTATCATAGCCGGTAAAAGAGATGGTCTCTATGGCATTGGCCAGGATAGTTTCAGAAACGGTATTATCGCCTCCATCAAGCACGCGCCTGATCAGCCGTCCGGCATTAGTCTGGCCTACACTTGGAACAAGATACTTGATTTTATAATCGGTATTCGTTCCATCTCCCCAGTTGATTGTGCCATCGGCTTTATAGATAGTCTCTGTTTCAGAATATATTGTGGGCGCCTGAAAGGTGACAAATTCTTTATCAGGATTATCAATGGTTACAGTCGATTGTCCGGCTATATAAAGTTCTTCCAGCATCTTGTCCATACCCCTGCTTGCTTCCTGCTGCAGGTCCAAAAGAACCGAACCTGTTTGCAAAGACCATCTGGAGACCATCGAGACAGTCAGGATTGCCCCCAGAATAAGTACAGAGATAAAGACTACGACCAATGTTTCCACTAAGGTAAAACCACTTTTTTTCTTTATCATCAGAACCCCTTATTGGCTATGGAAGTAATCACTGCGCAGGAAGAGTCTATCTCCCCATCGTTGTCAACATCTTCATCGCCGTTTAACTGGCCATCCAGGGCAATCCCGCTTTCTCCGGCGCCATTATCTTCTCCAATAATCCGGCCGCCCTTTTGCCGCCAGCAGATAACCACTCTCACATCTATCAGATCATCGCTACTGCCGGCAACATAGCTGGCATCTACGCGGCCCTTGCCATCTAACTCAGACTCAGTCATATCAAATGGCCCATTATAATTATCTATCAAGGTTGAAAAATCCGTATTGCGCATCTCTTCTACCTTAGCTCTGGCCGCACTCATTGCCAGGTTAAGGTTCTTAGACGTTTCCTGGAGAGTAAAACAATGGACGATAGTATATAAGATGCCCAAGATAGCTACTACTAAGACTACCGTCGTAATCAAAACCTCAACCAAAGTAAATCCTAAGGTCTTTTTCATTGTTTCCTTCCTTTCCATAACAAAGTATACCTCATTATAGCACAGAAAACAATAAGGCAAAAGGCGATTTTACAACTTTTTACAAGCTTAATATTTGCTTTACAATTGGATATGAGTGTGGTAGATTAAAGTTTGCCGATAAATCGGCAGACTACGTTGTAGTTGCCCAATTTACCTGTGCCCCGAAGGGGTATTGGGCCGAAAGGACTAAAAACATTGAAGCTTTGGTGGGAGAAAAAGCGTATAGATGTGTTCATTGCCGCGGTAATTATTCCCAGTATTATTCTGGGTGTGTTTGCGCTGTGGGCGCTGGTAAGGCAGTATAATTTTATTAACTACCAGTTGAAGGCTGCCGGCGGATTACCTTTAGCCGAAGAAGAGCTTTTTGGTTCCTTTAGCCGGGTGAGCATCTTTGCCTTTGCGATGATTGTCTTTGCGCTGCTATTGATTTTGGTTGTCGGCAGTTACTTGAGCACTCAGAATGTGCAGAAGCAGCTGGAAGTGGCTAAATTAAAGAGTGATTTTGTTTCTATGGTATCCCACGAATTAAAGACGCCGCTTACCTCTATCCGCCTGCTTGCCGAAAGGCTGCTCAATCTTAGGCCCGAAGAGAGCGCAAAGCAAAAGGAATATCACAGTCTGATTTTCACGCAGAGCTGTCACTTAAGTCACCTGATTGGCAATATCCTTGATTTTTCCAAGTTGGAGCAGGAGGGTAAGGAAAGCTATAAATTCGAAGAGACGGATTTGGCGCAGTTGCTTGAACGTTCTATCGCGGATTATCCCGCCAAACTTACCAGGCCCGATTGCAAATTGGAAGTAAATATCGCCTCCGGCCTGCCTTTTGTCTATTTGGACAGAGAGGCCCTCTCGCGGGCGTTTATTAACCTTTTAGATAATGCCCTAAAATTTTCTCCTTCCGGAGGGGTAATTAAAATAAACGCCGGCAAAACAGATGAAGAGGTGTTTGTTGAAGTCGTGGATAAGGGCCCGGGAGTTGAAGAGAAAGAAAAGAGGAGAATTTTCGAGCGTTTTTACCATACGGGAAAAGGAACGGGCCTGGGCCTGGCCCTTGTGCGCCATATTGCAAAGGCACATAAGGGCAGGGTAGAGCTGAATAGCGAGGAAGGCAAGGGCAGTAGCTTTAGGATTGTACTGCCGTTGCACGTACAAAGATTATGCAAAAAATATTAATCGTCGAGGATGAACCAGCGATACTGTTGGGGCTTAAGGATGAATTAAGCCGGGAATATGAGGTCTTTACCGCAGAAAATGGAGCAGCAGGCTTAGGAGCAGCTTTTAAAGAGAGCCCTGAACTAATTCTTTTAGACCTTATCCTGCCGGATATTGACGGGTTTGAAGTTTGCCGCCAGCTTAGGGAAAAAGGGGTTGATTCATCAATTATTATGCTTACGGCGCGGGACCAGGTAGTGGATAAGGTCAAAGGCCTGGAATTGGGAGCCGATGATTATATTACCAAGCCTTTCAGCCTGGAGGAACTTAAGGCCCGGATAATGGCGGTATTAAGGAGAAGGAGAGAGCTTGCTCCTACAGAAGACTATAAGGATGAGAACTTAGAGATTGATTTTAAGAGGTATAAAGCCAACAAAAATCGCAAACCGCTTAAGCTTTCTTCGCTCGAATTTAAGTTATTGCGCTTTCTTATTTCCCGCAAAGGAAAGGTAGTTTCCCGCCGGGAGCTTTTAGAGCAGGTCTGGGGCTATCAGGTTGTCCCTTCCACAAGGACCGTGGATGCCCATATTCTTTCCCTGCGTAAAAAGCTGGGCAGAAAATACATCGCCACCGTTCATCGGGAAGGATATAGATTTGAATAAAAAAACATTTGACAAGCGTTTAGATTTATAGTATATTACCATTTACTAAATCCAATTCTGGAAAGGGGAGATGAGTGGGTAAATTAGGTATAAGGCCCACTTTTTTTATGGAACACGGATGTACACAGATGAAGTAAAAAGGATATGTTTACCTTTGCTATCTGAACGGGGCGTGGAGTTGGTCGACCTGCTCATAAGCAGAGGAAGAAGAAGGTTTCTCCTGAGGTTTTTAGTGGATAAACCCGCAGGTATAACCTTAGATGAGTGCGCCCGGCTTAATCGGGAAATCAGCCGTCTTCTTGATGAAGAGAACATTGTTCAGGAAGGTTATGTCCTGGAGGTTTCCTCTCCCGGATTGGATAGGCCATTGAGGCGCACAAGGGATTTTGAGCGTTGTTTAGGCCAGCTGGTAAAAATTGCCCTGCACCAGCCTTTAAACGGACAAAATGTATGGATTGGTTTTATGGACGGCGTTGATGAAGAAAATGTGATTATTCGCGCCGGGAAAGAGGAGAGCTTACGAATAGCGCGCAAAGATATAGCCTTGGCAAGACTGGAGGTAGAAGTTTAAAATGAATGGCGACTTATTGACAGTATTGGAACATATTGAGCGGGAAAAAGGTATAAAAAAAGAGATTCTCATTGAAGCTGTAGAGCAGGCGTTAATTTCTGCAGCCAGGAAGGATTTAGGCCCGCAGGCAAAAGAAATTCAGGTTAAACTTAATCCCGAGAGCGGGGAGCTTAAGGTTCTTTCTGACGGCAAAGAGGTTAAGTCTGAGAAGTTCGGCCGAATTGCCGCCCAGACCGCTAAACAGGTAATTATTCAGAGGATTCGCGAGGCAGAGCGCGATGTTATCTATGAAGAATTTCAGAAAAAGATAGATAGCCTGACCAATGGTTTGGTGCATCGCTTTGAAAAAGGCAATATTATTGTTGATTTGGGAAAGACAGAGGCAATTTTGCCCAGAAGCGAACAATCGCCTAAAGAGACATACCGGCAGGGCGAGAGAGTCCGTGTCTATATCCTGGAGGTGAGAAAGAACGCCAAAGGCCCGCATATTGTACTTTCCCGCACAAATGCGGGACTGGTGCGCCGGATGTTCGAGCTGGAGGTTCCTGAGATATATGAAGGAATAGTTCAGATAAAGGCTATTGCCCGCGAGGCAAGCGAGAGAACCAAAATTGCGGTTTATTCCAATGATGAAAAAATAGACTGCGTGGGCGCCTGCGTGGGGATGAGAGGCTCGAGAGTAAAAAATATTGTGCGGGAATTGAAGGGTGAGAAAATCGATATCATCAGGTGGAATGAAGACCCCCAGGAATTTATCGCCGGCGCATTAAGCCCGGCGAAGGTAACCAGTATGAAAATAGATAAAGAGAAAAAATCTGCCCAGGTTTTAGTGGCGGACGATCAGCTTTCCTTGGCCATCGGCAAACGCGGCCAGAATGTCCGGCTGGCCTGCAAGCTTACCGGATGGAGTATTGATATCAGAAGCGCGGACGGCGCGAAAGAGAAGAAAGAGAAAAGAAAAAAACCCGATTTAACCGGCCTCTCGGGTATAGGCAAGAAGTCCCAGGCAGTTTTAGTTGAAGCGGGATTCGAAACGGTTGATGAGCTGTCTAAGTCGAAAGCCTCAGATTTAATCAAGATTAAAGGCATAGGAAAAAAGAAGGCCGAAAAAATAATTGCGCAAGCCAAAGAAGAAGCCCAATAAATTGGGCAACTACCATAGCGTCATTGCGAGCAGCGCGCAGCGCTGCGAAGCAATCTCAAGAAGGGGATTGCTTCGTCCTGCTTCGCCTTCGGCTCGCAGTCCTCGCAATGACGGGGAGTGAGGGAAAATAAATGAGCGTAAGAGTGCATGCATTAGCTAAGCAGCTGGGGCTTTCCAGCAAAGAGTTTCTGGTTAAACTTAAAAAACTTAATGTTAAGGTCAAGGGGCATATGAGCGTTTTGGATGAGGAGACTGCCCGGATTGTCCGTGAAGAACTCAAAGGAGAAAGATTGCCTGCCCGCCAGGAATATAGTAAGGCAGGCGGGCTTCGCCCCTGCGGGGCTGGCAATGACGAAAAAGTAGAGGCGGCCGCAGGGATTGCCGAAAGAGAACTCAAAAAGCTGCAGGTTAAGATTCCTCTCACGGTGAAGGAATTGGCTGTTAAGCTCGGCTGTCCGCCCAGCGAACTTATAAAGAAGATGATGAAGCTTAAGATTTTAGCTACTATTAATCAACTGCTTGATGAAGAAACTGTGGGTAAGGTAGCCCGGGAATTTGACTTGGCGCTGGAGAGGCTTCCTAATCTTGAGGAAGAGCTTTTAGAGGCGCACAAACAGAAAGACGCAAAAAAGGATTTGTCTGCCCGGGGGCCGGTAGTGACTATGATGGGACACGTAGACCACGGCAAGACTTCTCTTCTGGATATGATTAGGAAGACGCGGGTGGCTGCGCGTGAGTCCGGCGGCATTACCCAGCATATCGGCGCTTATGAGGTTGAAGTAGGCGGTAAAAAGATTACCTTTTTGGATACGCCCGGCCACGAGGCCTTTACTGCTATGCGCGCCCGCGGCGCTAATGCTACGGACATCGTAGTTTTGGTGGTCGCTGCGAATGACGGGATAATGCCCCAGACTGTAGAGGCCATTGACCATGCGCGGGCGGCAGGGGTGCCACTGATAGCGGCAATTAATAAATGCGATTTGCCCAATATCAATATCGCCGCAGTTAAAGCGCAGTTCACCCAGCATGATTTAACGCCCGAGGATATGGGCGGTAAGACCATATCCGTCAGTGTTTCCGCTAAGACCGGACAGGGCATTGATGATTTATTGGAGATGATTCTTTTGGAAGCCGAGATGCTCCAATTACAGGCCAACCCGCGCCGCCCGGCAAAAGGCGTGGTTATCGAAAGCAAGCTTTCCAGGGGAACAGGCCCCACTGCTACCGTTCTGGTTCAAAACGGAACTTTAAGAGAGGGTGATATCTTGATTTGCGGCGACTATTACGCCAGGGTTAAATCAATGCGCAATGACCGGGGAGGGCAGATGCAAGAAGCCGGCCCTTCTGACGCGGCGGAAATCTCCGGGTTTTCCGGCGTACCGGAAGCCGGAGAGCTTTTTTATGTAGTAAAGGACGAAAAAAAAGCCCGCGATTTTTCTTTTTGGCGGCTGGAGGAAAAAAGATTGAAGGGGACAGCTGCTGCAGCGCATATTTCTCTTGAAGACTTATACCGGGAAATTAAGGAAGGCAGGATTAAAGAGCTCAATATTATTGTGAAAGCCGATGTGCAGGGTTCATTGGGGGCGCTTTTGCAGTCCCTGCAAAAGTTAAGCTCCGAAGATGTAACCATTAAAGTTATTCATAGCGCCGTGGGCAACGTCAATGTCTCCGACATTATGCTGGGAGCGGCTTCAAATGCAATTGTCATCGGATTTCATGTCGGCATAGAATCGCAGGCAAAGGCGGTGGCGGAAAAAGAAAAAGTGGATATCCGCCTTTACGATATTATTTACGAGGCTATCGCAGATATCAAAAGCGCCCTGGAGGGAATGCTTGAGCCGCATATTAAAGAAGTATTTCTGGGCAAGGCCCAGGTGCGCCAGACATTTAAGATTTCCAAAATAGGAAATGTGGCCGGCTGTGTTGTTTTAGGCGGCAAGATGATTAAGGACGCTCATTGCCGGGTGCTGCGCAATAATGAGGAGGCTTTTCGCGGCAAGCTTGGCTCTTTAAGAAAATTTAAAGAGAATGTTAAGGAAGTAAGCGCAGGCAGCGAATGCGGTATTGTCATCGCCAACTTTAAGGATATCCGCGCGGCCGATATTATCGAATGCTTTGAAATACAAAAAGTAGCCAGACGACTATAACAGATAAATTGCTAAACTGCTAAACTGTTAAACTGTTAAATGAAAAAGAACAATATAGCAATATAACAATTTAACAATTATGGAAATAAAAAAGAGATTACTAAGCGGTATGCGTCCTACCGGCCCCTTGCATCTGGGGCATCTGGCAGGGGCTTTAAAAAATTGGGCCCGGCTTCAAGACGAATACGATTGTTTTTTTATGGTTGCCGACTGGCATGCGCATATGAGCGAGTATGAAAGGGCCGGGGAGATAAAAAAAAACACCCTGGATAATGTGCTCGACTGGCTAAGCTGCGGGCTCGATGCCCAAAAAAGCACGCTCTTTGTGCAGTCGCACATAGCAGAACATACCGAGCTTCACCTTATTCTTTCTAATATTACGCCTTTAGGGTGGCTGGAGCGTTGTCCCACATACAAAGAGCAGCTGCGAGAGCTGACTTCGCGCGATTTACACACCTATGGTTTTTTAGGCTATCCCATATTGCAGGCAGCGGACATTCTCATTTATAAAGCTCAGGCTGTCCCCGTGGGACAGGATCAACTGGCGCATCTGGAGCTAACCCGGGAAATCGCCCGCCGTTTTCAGCATATTTATAAAAAAAAGGTATTTCCCGAACCCCGGGCTATTTTGACCGAAACCCCTAAACTTTTAGGAATCGATAACCGGAAAATGAGTAAAAGTTACAATAACTTTATTGCCTTATCCGACAGCTCGGATGAAGTGCGCAGAAAAACTGCGCAGATGATTACCGACCCGCAAAGGATTAAAAAGTCCGATCCGGGACATCCGGGGATTTGCAATGTCTTTTCCTGTTTTAGGACATTTAAGCCGCAGCTCGAAAGGGAGGTCCGGCAATATTGCACCCAGGCGAAGCTTGGCTGCACAGAATGCAAGCAAAGGTTATCCGTGGTCTTAAACGAGCTGCTGGCGCCAATTCGCCAAAAGAGAGAACAACTTTCTAAAGACAGCTCTAAAGTAGAAGCTTTCTTAAGACAGGGCGAGAAAAAAGCGCGGGAGGTTGCCGGCGAAACGTTAACTGAAGTTAAGAAGTTAATTGGGTTATATTAAGTGAAGAGATTGCTTCGTCGGCAAGAAGCGAGGGCAAAAACCTCCTCGCAATGACGATGCTATTTGTCATTGCGAGGCACGAAGTGCCGAAGCAATCTCAAGACAGATAGAAATGACATACAAGGTTAAGCTAGAAGTATTTGAAGGGCCGTTAGATTTACTTCTTTATTTAATTAAAAAAGAAGAGGTCGATATTTATGATATCCCTATCGCCAAAATTACCGGGCAATATCTTCAGTATCTGGACCTTATGCAGCTGTTAGACCTTCAGCTGGCCGGTGAATTCTTGGTAATGGCTTCTACTTTGATGCAGCTCAAATCAAGGATGCTCCTGCCGGTGGAGGAGCGCCGGGCCGATGAAGAGGAGGAGAAAGACCCGAGGGCGGAATTAGTGCGCAGGCTGCTTGAGTATAAAAAGTTTAAAGAAGCGGCAGCTCATTTGGAAGAATTAGAGAAGGAGCAAAGCCAGGTCTTTCGCCGCCGGGTAACAGCGGCATCCTTTGGCGCGGCAGAGCCGGAAGAAGAAAACTATTTTGAAGCCAGCCTCTTCGACTTAATCTCCGCATTTTCTAAAATATTAAAGAGCGTTCCTAAAAAGGAATTTCTGCAAATAATTAAAGACGAATTTACGGTAGAGAGGAAAATTCACGACCTGCTTCACCTTTTAATAGTTAAACCGGTAGTATATTTTTCTAAATTATTTGAAAAGGCAAAGAATAAGCCGGAGATTATCGCTACCTTCCTGGCTGTCCTGGAGCTCATCCGGCTTAAGGAAGTGCTGATCAGGCAAGAGCATCCCTTTGCCGAAATTCAGATTATGCGCTGCGGCGAACACATTACAGTAAAATCCTGATGTAGTTGCCCAATTTACCTGTGCCCCGAAGGGGTATTGGGCGAATCAAGAAAATTGCCTATTGCCGATAAATCGGCAGACTACATAATCATAATAGAAGTAGTTCTATGGAACAAGAACAAGTTAAAAAGATAATTGAGGCATTATTATTCGCAAGCGACAAGCCGCTAAGCGCGGCCCAGATAAAAGAGGTGCTGGAAGAGGCAGATTCTTCAATTATCAAAGCGCAGATTGTCCAGTTGGGCAATGAATATAAAGAGACAGGAAGGAGTTTTAACATTACAGAGGTAGCCGGCGGATATCAGATTTCTACCGGCCCGCAATATGCGCCCTGGCTTAAAAAATTATATTCTAAGTCGCGCGCAGAGAAACTTTCCCGCCCCTCTTTGGAAACACTGTCCATTATCGCCTATCGCCAGCCGATAACCCGCATGGAGATTGAAGATATCCGGGGCGTAAATGTGGATGGGGTATTGAAGACGCTTCTTGAGAAATCTTTGGTGCGGATTAAAGGGCGTAAACCCGTTGCCGGGCGGCCTTTTTTCTACGTTACGACCAGACAGTTTTTGGAATTCTTTGGCCTGCAATCGCTGGAAGAACTCCCCAGCTTAGGAGAATTTGAAGATGGCGCCTTTGAGCCCGGCAAACACTCAGAAGACACAAGCGGAGGCGAGAAAAATGGAAAAATTAAAGAGATTCCGCAGTAAGATAGACGAGATTGACAACAATATCCTGGGCCTTCTAAATGAGCGGGCAGCTATAACGCTGAATATAGGAAGTTTAAAATCAAAAAGCAAAGCCTTGAGCTTCTCTCCGGATAGAGAAGCTCAAGTTTACAAGAGGCTTCTAAAAGCCAACAAGAAAGGCCTGCTTAAGAACGATACTATAAAAGCGATATACAGGGAAATAATGTCGGGGTCTCTCTTTCTGCAGAATCCTCCCGAAATTGCCTATTTAGGGCCGGAGGCCACTTTTACGCATATAGCCGCGCTTAGAAAATTCGGTAAATCGGTAAAGTACATTAAATGCGACAGTATAGCGGATGTCTTTAGCGAGGTTGAATGTGACAAGGCCGACTACGGGGTGGTTCCTATTGAGAATTCCACCGAAGGCGCGGTAAATTATACGCTTGATATGTTTATAGATTCCGACCTTAACATTTGCTCGGAAGCCTATTTACCCATAAAACATGCTCTGATGAGTAAAAGCGGCAAGCTCTCTTCTATAAAACGGGTTTATTCCCATCAGCAGGTTTTGGCCCAATGCCGTAAGTGGCTGGAAACCAATGTGCCCCAGGCTAAATTGATTCCGGTGGCAAGCACTACCGATGCGGCATCGCGTTATGCCGGCCGCAAGGGCACTGCCGCCATTGCCAGTGAATTAGCGGCAGAAGAGTATAACCTGAGCATAATAGCCCGTTCCATTGAAGATTTGCGGCACAATATTACGCGTTTTTTAATAATAGGAAAACAGGAGGCGCAGCCTTCCGGAAACGATAAGACCTCTATAGTTTTTTCAATGAAGGATAAAGCGGGGGCTTTGCATGATGTGCTTACGCCTTTTAAGAGAAGCAGGATAAACCTTACAAAGATAGAATCCCGGCCTTCCAAAAAGAGAGCCTGGAAATATTACTTTTTTGTAGATATGCAGGGGCATATTAAAAACAAAAAGATTAAACAGGCCTTAAGGCAGCTGGAAAAGAACTGCACATACCTTAAGATGTTAGGTTCCTATCCGGTTAGTACAGATGAGCGCAGATGAGAGCAATGTTGTCATTGCGAGGAGCGAAGCGACGCCTGCCCCCAGTGCTTTAATTCACGAAGTGAATTAGCAGGGGGAAGCAATCCCAATGAGATTGCTTCGCTTCGCTCGCAATGACCTTTGTGCTAATCTATGTATATAGAATAAAATGTTGCCGAAAAAAGATATTCTAAAGATCAAGCCTTATATTCCGGGAAAACCCATAGAAGAAGTTAAGCGAAAACTGCGCTTAAAAAAGGTGGTGAAGCTGGCTTCTAACGAAAATGCTTTAGGGCCTTCCCCAAAAGCCGTGCAGGCAATAGAGGGGGCATTAGGCCGGGTCCATCGCTATCCCGACGGGGATTGTTTCTATTTAAAGAAAAAGCTTGCCCGGAGATTAAAGTTAGCGCCGGAGAACCTGATCTTTGGCTGCGGCTCCGATGAACTCATCGTCTTAGCTATCAGGGCTTTTGTAGATAAGGGGGATGAGGTAATTATTGCCCGCCCCACATTCTTAATTTATGAACTGGCCAGCCGCATTGCCGGCGCAAAAATAAAGCTTATTTCCCTTAAAAATTTTCGCTATGACCTTGCCGCGATGAAAAGGGCGGTTACTGCGAAAACAAAAATTGTTTTTCTTGCCAATCCCGATAACCCCACGGGCACTTACGTAAACAAAAAAGAGGTTGAAGAATTTATGAGGGATTTACCCGGTGAGGCAATTGTTTATTTTGATGAAGCCTATTATGAGCTGGTAGATGCGCGGGATTTTCCGCAAACCCTGAAATATCTAAACAGCCGCAATGTAATTGTTACCCGCACATTTTCCAAGGCTTACGGTTTAAGCGGCTTAAGAATCGGCTACGGTATCTCCCGGCCCCAGATTATTGATTATATGAACAGGGTAAGAGAGCCTTTTAATGTGAATTCCCTGGCGCAGGCAGCAGCGACTGCGGCCTTAGATGATGAAGCGCACCTTTTGCGCACACTCAAGGCTTTGCGGGAAGGAAAAGACTATCTTTACAAAAATTTACAGAGATTGGCCCTGCCCTATGTGGAGAGTGTGGCCAACTTTATTTTGATAAATGCGGGGCCCCGGGCCCAAAAGATTTACCAAAGGTTGTTAAGAAAAGGTGTAATTGTGCGAAATATGCGCGCCTGGGGGATGAATAATTTTATCCGCGTAACCGTGGGCACAATGCCGGAAAACAGGAAATTCATCAAAGCGCTAAGAGAAGTAATTTAGTTATAGAATTCCAAAATCCAAATGACAAAATCCAAATAAATCCCAAATGTCAAATTATTAAATTATTTGCAATTAAATGATTTATTTGTCATTTGAGATTTGTTATTTGATATTAACTTAGCTGGAATAAATATTTTTCGGGGAGGAAAGCGATGATAATAGTACTGCGGCCGGATGCGACCAAGCAGCAGATTGACCACATAACCGGAAGGGTAAAGAAGCTGGGGCTTAAGCCCTGGGTCTCCAAGGGTGCGCAAAGGACTATCATCGGCGTAATTGGCGAAGAGGATGCCCTGCGCATTCAGCCTCTGGAGGTTTTCCCCGGCGTTGAAAAAGTAATACCCATTTTAACTCCCTATAAACTTGTCTCCCGCAATTTCCAAAAGGAAGACAGCCGCATCAGTATCGGAGGCGGCCTTGTTGTGGGCGGTAAGCGGATTATCGTAATGGCCGGGCCTTGTTCGGTGGAGAACGGGAAGCTTCTGATAGAGATTGCCAGGCGGGTAAAGCAGGCAGGAGCGACTGTTTTAAGAGGCGGCGCCTTTAAACCGCGCACATCTCCTTATAGTTTTCAGGGATTGGGAGAGAAAGGATTAAAATATCTGGCCCGGGCAAAAAAAGAGACCGGCCTTCTTATTGTTACCGAACTTATGGACACTCGCGATATGGCTTTAGTGGAAAAGTATGCCGATATTATTCAAATCGGCGCCAGGAATATGCAAAATTTCAACCTCCTGAAAATGGTTGGCCGCTGCCGCAAACCCGTGCTGCTAAAAAGAGGAATATCTTCGACGATTAAGGAACTGCTTATGTCGGCTGAATACATCCTTTCCGAAGGCAATTTCAATGTGCTCCTTTGTGAAAGAGGCATCCGCACCTTTGAAGACTATACGCGCTTTACCTTGGATATTAGCGCTATAGAGGCAATCAAGACATTAAGCCATCTTCCGGTTATCGTTGACCCCAGCCACGCCACAGGAAGGTGGGGCCTGGTAGCATCCTGCGCAAAGGCCGCAGTTGCTGCAGGCTGCGATGGATTATTGATTGAGGTGCATCCTAATCCCGAGGAGGCGCTTTCTGACGGAACGCAATCGCTTCTTCCGGAGAATTTCACCAGCCTGACGCGGGATTTGCAGAAGGTCGCCCGGGCAGTAAATAGAGAGATATGACATTAGTTTACAGTTAACGGTTTTACGATTGGTTTACGGTTAACGGTTTACGGTTTACAGTTGAATTAAAGTTACCGTAAACCGTACACTGTCCACTGTAAACAGAAGTTATTTTAGAAATAAATCACCGTAAACGAATATTCAGATTAAATGAAACAATTTAATAAGATAGCGATAATCGGAGTGGGGCTAATCGGAGGTTCCATTGGATTGGCTGCCCGGCAAAAGAAAATAGCCAAAGAAATAGTCGGCGTCTGCCGGCATAAAGAGTCACTGCGAAGAGCCATACAAATCGGAGCCATTGACAAAGGCGCGCTCGATTATAAAGATGCAGTCAAAGGCGCCGACCTTGTTGTTTTGGCTATGCCTGTAACTCAGATTATTAAGATCGGCAGAAAGCTGGTTCCTTATTTAAAAAAAGGCTGTCTGGTTACCGACGCAGGCAGCACTAAAGAAGAAATTGTCCGTGAAATAGAAAAGGCGCTGCCCGGGGAAACCTATTTTGTAGGCGCGCATCCTTTGGCCGGCTCGGAAAAAAGAGGCGTAGCTTTTGCCCTGGCAGACTTATTTGTCGGTTCATTATGTATCTTAACCAGGACAGTGAAAACTAAACAGAAGGCTTTGGCAAAGACAGCCGCCTTTTGGCAAAGACTCGGTTGCCGGACAGAAGTAGTTTCTCCGCGCAGGCATGATCAGATTGTGGCCTTAGTCAGTCACCTGCCCCATTTAGCGGCTACACAATTAGTTAAAGTGGCAAAGGATAATTTAGATTTCGCTGCCAGCGGCTTTTTCGATACTACACGCATTGCCTCATCCGATGCCGAGGTCTGGACAGATATCCTTCTCACTAATAAAAAATTTGTTATCCAGGCAATAGATAAATACATAAAGAACTTGAAATTAGTGAAAGATTTAATATCCAGAGAGAATGAGACAAGATTATCCGCGGAATTTAAGAAAATAAAAGCATTACGAGATGCCCTCTATAAATAAAACGAACCAACGAACCAACATCATAGCTATCGACGGACCGGCCGGTTCCGGAAAAAGCACGGTGGCGAAGGAATTAGCCAAAAGGCTGGGATTTTTATATGTGGATACAGGGGCGATGTATCGCGCCCTTACGCTTGCCGCTGTCCAAGAAAAAATCGACCTTAACGATAAGGCCGCCTTAGTAAAACTTGCCGGGAAAATAGACATTCAGCTTAAAATGCGCGGAGATTTTCTTCAAGTAACACTGGACGGAGAAGACGTAAGCAGGGCGATTCGCCGGCAGTCGCTTACGGAGAAGGTGCGCTACGTGGCGCCCGTTGCGGGCGTGCGCAATGAGCTGGTTAAATTGCAAAGAAGATTAGCCGCAAAAGCAAAAGGGGCGGTCTTGGAAGGAAGGGATATCGGGACGGTAGTTTTTCCCAATGCCAAATATAAATTTTACTTGGATGCCGGGACTGCCGAGAGAATAAGGCGCCGTTTTAAGGAATTGAAGCAGCTCGGCCAGAAACTCAGGACAGGAGATATCGCAAAGGATATTAACAGGCGCGATAAAAGCGATATGGGGAGAAAGGTTGCTCCGCTTCTTAAGGCAAGGGATGCCATTTACATCGATACAACTAATTTAAGCGTAACAGAAGTCGTAGAGAAGATTAGCGGGAAATGTTGTATCTGAGCGTTCGTTTTCTGACAATAGTTTTATTTAAGATTCTTTTTCGCTTGCAGGCTTTTGGCCGGGGGAATATCCCCTTAAAAGGAGGCTTTATTCTTGCCGCTAATCATACAAGCTATTTAGACCCTCCTGTTTTGGCTGCGGCTTGTCCGCGCAAACTTTGTTTTTTGGCTAAAGAGGAGCTTTTTAAAACAGCTTTTTCAAGAAAATCGCCTTCGGGGATAAGTCTAAGCGATTTTCGCAGTGGTATCCGCTATATACTTTCCTATACCATAAGAAAATTGATTAGCAGTTTAAATACCTATCCTATAAATAAGCAATCAGGAGATTTTGGCTCTCTGCGCCGGGCTATGAGAGAGTTAGAAGCAGGCCGGCCATTGGCCATTTTTCCTGAAGGAAGGAGGATCTCAGGCGGCGAGCTTGCTCAACCCTCGAAAGGAATAGGCTTTTTAGCGGCAAAGGCCGGGGTTCCCATAGTGCCGGCTTTCATCGAGGGCGCTAGCGGCGCTTTACCCGTAGGCGGTAAATTTATCCGCCCTAAAAAGATAAGGGTTTATTTCGGCCGCGCCCTCAAGCCGCAGGAACTAATCCGCCGGTTAAAAGGAAAAGATTATTATCAGAGCATTGCCGAGCTCACGATGAATGAAATCGCCCGGCTAAAAGAAAATAAGTGAGGACATAACTTATGGAGCACAAAGTGCGACATAAGTTATTGTCCGAACTTATCCCCCCTGCTTTCTTGCGAAAGCAAGAAGGGGGGATTAATTCGCCCCTGCCGTTTTGTTTCGCTTTTGTGAAGCGAAGCGGAACAAAACGAAACAGCAGGGGCTCATTAAGGAGATGATGGGTAAATGTTTGGTAAAACTAAAGAAAATAAGTTAGAGGAAATTTATGGAGAAACCTTTAAGGAATTCCAAGAAGGGGAAATTATTAAAGGTAAAATCGTGGCCATTACTTCCAGAGAGGTTTTAATCGATATCGGGTATAAGTCCGAAGGATATATCCCCTTAAGTGAATTTCCCGGCGCTTCATCTTTAAAACTTGGCGATGAAGTAGAGGTGCTTTTAGAGTCCAAGGAAAACGATGACGGTATGGTTGTGCTTTCCAAATGGAAGGCCGAGCGCAAAATGGGCTGGGAAAGGATTTTGAAGGACTTTAAAGAAGGCGATATTATTGAAGGGCGCGTTTCCCGCAAGGTAAAGGGCGGCCTGATGGTCGATGTGGGTCTGGAGGCCTTTTTGCCTGCGTCCCTGGTAGCGGTTCGCGGTTTTTCCAATCTCAACCAATATCTCGGACAGAAGCTTAAATTTAAGATTATGAAAATAAATAAGCCCAGAAGGAATGTTGTCCTTTCGCGCAAGGATGTTTTGAGAGAGGAGCAGCAGCAGTCGCGTTCAAAGCTTATTCAGGAATTAAAAAAAGATGAAGTGCGCCCGGGCACAGTTAAAAATATTACCGATTTCGGCGCCTTTATTGATTTGGGCGGCGTAGACGGCCTTTTGCATATTACGGATATGAGCTGGGGAAGAGTAAGCCACCCCAGTGAAGTTGTTGCCCTGGGCGACAAAATCGATGTGGTAATTTTGGATGTCGACCGCGAAAATTTAAAGGTCTCTTTAGGCCTGAAACAAAAGACGCTCAGCCCATGGCAGGACGTAGAAAAGAAATACCCCGTAGGCACGAAGGTTAAAGGTAAAGTGGTGAATATCCTTCCTTACGGAGCATTTATTGAACTGGAGAAGGGCCTGGAGGGCCTGGTGCATATTTCCGAGCTTTCCTGGTCGCGTAGAATTAACCACCCTAACGAAGTGCTGGCCATCGGCGATGTAATAGAGGCAATAGTCTTAAATGTCGATAGCCAGGCGCAAAAAATCTCCCTGGGTATGAAACAGATGGAGGCCGACCCCTGGCTGAAAGTGAAGGAGCGATACCCCGTCGGCTCAAAAGTTAAAGGAAAAGTGCACAGTTTAACCGAATACGGCGCCTTTATAGAATTAGAAGCAGGCATTGACGGGCTAATTCACATTTCGGATATGTCCTGGGGAAAAAGATTGGCCCATCCCGAGGAAGTTCTCAAAAAAGGACAGAAAATAGAGGCAGTGGTGCTTTCTACCGACCAGGAAAACAGAAAAATAGCATTGGGCTTAAAACAGTTAACAGATGACCCCTGGCCGGAAATAGTAAAGAAATATCCGGTAGGGCTGGAGACGGAAGGGACAGTCGACAGGGTTACTAATTTCGGCGTCTTTGTGCAATTAGAGAAGGAGCTGGAAGCCCTGCTGCATATCTCTGAATTGAAGGAGCCGCCCTCGGCTAAACTGGCCGATATTTTCAAAGTAGGAGATAAAATAAAGGCAAGGATTATAAAGGTTGACGGCCAGCAGCGCAAGATAGCTTTGTCTATGAAGGAATAATGCGGGAAAGAGATTATGGCGCTACAAAAAGATGTAGATAAGCAGATTGGGATTATTAAGCGCGGAGCAGTGGAAATTATCTCTGAAGAGCAGTTGCGCAGAAGGATTGCCGGCTCCATTAAATCGAAGCAGCCCTTAATTATAAAGGCCGGCTTTGACCCCTCCAGCGCCGATATCCATCTCGGCCATACGGTGCTTTTGCGCAAACTTCGCCATTTTCAGCAACTGGGGCATAAGGTCGTTTTTTTGATTGGCGACGCAACGGCTTTAGTGGGAGACCCCTCAGGGCAATCTCAGACACGAAAAACGCTTACCCGGGAAGAAGTAGAAAAAAATGTAAAGACTTATGAAAAACAGGTCAGCAGGATTTTAGATATCAAAAACTCTAAGACATTTAAGCGCAGGCGCAATAGCGAGTGGTTTTCATCATTTACCTTTGAGCGCTTTGTTGAGCTTGGCCGGCGCTATACTGTTGCGCGGCTTTTAGAAAGAGACGATTTTGAGAAAAGGCTAAAGGAAAATAAACCTATAAGTTTCTTAGAACTTTTCTATCCTCTTATGCAGGGGTACGACTCGGTAAAGTTGCGCGCGGATATTGAAATAGGCGGCACGGACCAGAAATTCAATATGTTAGCTGGGCGCAATCTCCAGCAGAGTTATAATCAGCAAGCGCAGGTTGTTATCACAATGCCTATTCTTGAAGGGTTGGGCGGGACGCAGAAAATGAGCAAGTCTTACGCAAACTATATTGGAATAAATGAGCCGGCAGGCGGTATGTACGGTAAGATTATGTCTATTTCCGATGAAATGATGAAAAAGTATTATGAGCTTTTGACTGATATGGACACAGGCTCTATAAAAGAAATGCATCCGATGGAAGCAAAGAAAAAGTTAGCCTGGGAAATTGTCCGGCAGTATCATGGAGTTACACAGGCAAAGGAAGCAAAACAGGAGTTCGAAAAAGTTTTTCAAAAACGTCAAACGCCAACCGACATACAAGTTAAAAAACTACCCGCTATGTCCCTCACGCTTAATCAAGCTTTTGACCGTACTCGCGCAGAATTTCGCTCTGCAGGAATTCCTTCGCGGAGCGAATTGTATCGCAAATTGGAAGAAGGGGCTGTATATTTAGATGGCGAAAGAATAAGGGAGGCAAATAATCCTTATTTTAGAGCCGGCAAAGAACATTTGCTAAAAATCGGCAAGCGCTTTTTCATAAAAATAGACTTAAAATAAAGAGATTGCTGAAAAACTCTCTTTTAAAGACGGCATTGCTTTTTCGTCATTGCGAGGAGAGACGAAGTCTCGACGAAGCAATCTCAAGAAGGGATTGCTTCGCTGCGCTCGCAATGACAGAAATTTGAGTTTTTCAGCAATCTCATAAAAAAGACTTGACAAGGTAAGCCCGGTATGGTATAAGAAAATCACTTCAAATGAAATGCAAAGGTAATGTCAAATAAATTGTGTAAATTCCTTTAAGGGTTTACCTTCCCACTTGGT
>CAZPSS010000003.1:0-22472 GCA_964589565.1 uncultured Planctomycetia bacterium | reverse complement strand
AACGTAAGTTGCTGTGCGAATTTTATTGCGAGCCCCCACTGATTCGTTTTGCTGCATAAACCGAATCAAAACGGTGGGGGCGAAGCAATCTCTTGAGATTGCTTCGCTTCGCTCGCAATGACGGAGTGAAAACTAATTACATATGAAAGTCAAAACTTCCATAAAGAGAATTTGCGAAAAGTGTAGAATTGTAAAGAGAAAGGGAGTGTTGCGGGTAATTTGCGCAAACCCCAAACATAAGCAAAGGCAGGGGTAATTTAGTTCACAGTTGACAGTTCACAGTTGACAGTAGACAGTGGCTTTTATGCAAGCGACAAGTAAAGCGAGGTTTTAATGCCGAGGATTATAGGAGTTGATATACCAAAGGAAAAAAGGATTGAAATAGCCCTTACTTATATCTATGGTATCGGCCGGGCTACGTCAAATAAAATACTGGGAATTGCCGGAATTAGCCCTGATGCGCGTGCCAGGGATTTAAGCGAAGAAGAAGTATCCAAGCTTACTAACGTAATTCAGAAAGAGGTTAAAGCAGAAGGTGATTTACGCAGAGAGGTTTCGCAAGATATAAAGCGGCTTATCGATATCGGCAGCTGGCGCGGAATAAGACATAGAAGAGGGCTTCCTGTGCGGGGGCAAAGGACCAAAACTAATGCCCGCACACGCAAAGGCCCCCGCAGGACAGTAGGTGGAAAAAAGGTAAAGCCGGCCGAAGCAAAGGCGCGGGTCTAAAATTTATGAGGAAAAAATATGGCTACGCAAAAGAAAACAAAAGTTAAGAAAAAAATAACGCAGGATATCTCAAGTTGCATCGCCCATATTCAAGCTACCTTTAACAATACGATAATCACTATTACGGATAAGAAGGGTAATACCATTTCCTGGGCCAGCAGCGGCGCCGCAGGTTTCCGCGGCTCCAAAAAATCAACTCCTTTTGCGGCGCAGATAGCCGCAGGGAATGTCGCGCGCAAGGCAAAGGAATTGGGCGTGAGACAAGTAGAGGTCTATGTTAAAGGTCCGGGCTCAGGAAGAGAATCGGCCATTCGCGCAATACAGGGTGCAGGCCTTTCTATCAGCGCAATAAGGGATGTTACTCCCATTCCGCATAACGGATGCAGGCCTCCGAAACGCAGGAGAGTTTAATTAAATTGCTAAATTGTTAAACTGTTAAATTGCTAAAAACAATTTAACAATGTAGCAATGTAACAATGTAGATGAGGAAAGGTGTAATCAAATGTCGAGGTATAGAGGGCCGGTTTGTCGGCTATGTAGAGGAGAAGGCGTAAAATTATTTCTGAAAGGCGAGAGGTGTCTGAGCGATAAATGCGCTATGTCCAGGAGAGCTTATTCTCCCGGACAACACGGCAAAAGGCGGCGCGTTAAACTCTCGGACTATGCCCTGCAGTTGAGAGAAAAACAAAAAGTGCGCAGAATCTATGGTATTAACGAGCATCAATTCAGGCTATATTTTGAAAAGGCGGAGAAGACCAAAGCGGTTACGGGCACGGTATTATTGCAGTTATTGGAAAGAAGACTGGATAATGTAGTCTTCAATTTGGGCTTTGCTGCTTCTCGCAGTCAGGGCAGACAGCTTGTTAAACATAGGTTCGTCCTGGTAAACTCCAGGTCCGTGGATATCCCTTCTTACTTAGTTAAACCAAAAGATGTTATTTCTATAAAGAAGGACGAAAAAAAGGTAAAGCGAATTCGGGAGATTGTTAAACTAACCAAGGAAAAAGCTTATCCCGAATGGCTTTCCGTTGAGCCTGAAAATCTGCAAGGCACCATTACGAGAATGCCCGACAGAGAAGATATTCATTTTCCGATTCGCGAACAGTTAATCGTAGAGTTGTATTCCAAGTGACGCTAATTCATTAAGGAGGTAATATGGGAGTTAAATGGAGGGACCTTGAGATGCCCAAGAAACTGGAATGTGATGAATCAACATATTCCGCTTTCTACGGTAAATTTACTGCGGAACCTTTTGAACGGGGCTATGGTATAACTCTCGGCAATTCTTTAAGGAGGGTACTGATTTCTTCCATAGAAGGCAGCGCCGTTACTTCTATCAAGATTGAAGGGGTATTGCATGAATTCTCCAGCATTCCCGGGGTTGTTGAAGATGTCCCCGAGATTGTTTTAAACATCAAAAAGCTGATTCTGCGCGCGCACACCAAAAACCCCAAAACGATTTTTATCAAAGTCGAGAAAAAAGGAGAAGTCAAAGCGCAGGATATAATTACCGACGATACAATCGAAATCATAAATCATGATTTACATATAGCCACCCTTTCCAAAAACACAAAGTTTTACATAGAGCTGGAAGTGGGCCGGGGCCGGGGGTATGTTCCTGCCGAAAGAAATAAAAAAGAGTCTCACGCTATCGGGGTTATTCCTGTGGATTCCATATTTTCCCCGGTCAGAAAAGTCAATTTTCATGTAGAAAACACCCGCGTTGGCCAGATGACTGATTACGACAAGCTTATCTTAGAAACTTGGACTAACGGAAGCATTAGTCCCAAGGATGCCCTTCTTTACGCTTCTAATATATTGCAAAAGCATTTGGACGTCTTTGTAAATTATGGTAAACTGCCGGAAGAAGAAGAGGTAGAAGAGTCTAAAGACGACCAGGAACTTTATGAAAAATTAAAGCAGCCTATCTCGGAACTTGAGCTTTCGGTAAGAAGCGCCAATTGCCTGGAGGAGGCGAAAATTAAAACCATCGGCGATCTTGTCCAAAAGACAGAGATGGAAATGCTCAAATACAGAAATTTCGGAAAAAAGTCTTTAACCGAGATTAACAATATCCTTGCAACGATGAATTTATCTTTAGGAATAAAGGTTGATATGAAAAAACTGAAGAAGAAATGCCGGGAGTGAAAACCAATGCGCCACCGAAAGCTTTCTCAAAGACTCAGCAGAAATACAGGCCAAAGAAAGGCTCTCCTGCGCAGTCTGGCAATCAGCCTTTTAAAATATCAAAAGATTAAGACAACAAAGGCAAAGGCACACATACTACAGCCGTTTGCCGGGCGTTTAATCTCGTTAGGAAAACAGAATACTCTCCACTCCCGCCGATTAGCCTTTAAAATCCTGAATGATAAAGTCGCAGTTAGCAGACTATTTTCGCAAATTGCGCCTTTGTTTAAAGAAAGAAGCTCCGGTTTTAGCCGGATAGTCCGCTATATGCATAGGCGGGGAGACGGCGCAGAGCTGGTTTTTTTAGAACTTACAGAAAAGTTGCCTGAAGTAAAACCGGTCAAACCCACAAAAGTTAAGCCGGCGCAAGAAGAGGCGCCTTCAGAAAAACCGCAGAAGCCTGCCGCAGAAATTAAGCGGGAGAAAAAAGTCGTCCTGCCCAGAGAAAAACTAAAGCCTGCTAAGAAGTTAAAACCGAAGAAGTTCTTAGGGGGACTGCGTAAGCTATTTAAAAAAGAGAGAGATTCTTTGTGAAAATAGCCGCAAGAGTAACAGAAGTTACTCCTTCTTTGACCCTGGAAATTACATCTTTGGCAAAACAAATGAAAGAACAGGGTTGTGCTGTGGTTAATCTCGCTGCCGGTGAGCCGGACTTTGATACTCCGGAATATATAAAACAGGCAGCCATAAAAGCCATCAAAGAAGGGGTTACAAAGTATACTGCGGTTTCGGGACTGTTAGAGTTAAAAAAAGCCATATCGGCTAAATTAGAAAGGGATAACCGCCTTACCTTTCTTCCCTCCCAAATTGTAGTCAGTTGCGGGGCAAAGCAGGCCCTTTATAACATCCTGCAGGTTCTTTGTGAAAAAGGGGATGAGGTAATAATTGCCTCTCCTTATTGGGTGAGTTATCCCCAGATGGTAAAGCTCTCCGGCGCAAAAACACGTATTGTGGAAACTTGCCCGGAGAACGGGTTTAAATTAGACAAGAAACTTCTTGCATCCAGTATTAGCAAAAAAACAAAAATCCTCATTCTTAACAGCCCGGGTAATCCCACCGGCTGTGTTTATTCTCGCCGGGAACTTGCAGAGATTTCCGAACTTGTCATCAAGCGAAATCTATACGTAATTAGTGATGAAATATACGAAAAACTGATTTTCGACGGAGAAAAGCACGTATCTTTTGCCTCTCTAAATAAGAAAATCTATAAGCGCACCATACTGGTCAACGGTGTTTCCAAAGCCTTCGCGATGACCGGATGGAGAATCGGATATTTGGCCTGCGCTGAGCAAAAAATAATCGAGGCGGTAATTAATCTACAGAGCCATTCCACTTCTAACCCTTGTTCAATCAGCCAAAAGGCTGCATGGGAGGCCTTAAGAAAGCCTAAAGAAGGCCAAATTCGTAAGATGGCCGGGCTACTACAGTCAAGACGGGATTGTATGTCGAAAGGTTTAAGCAGAATCGAGGGCTTTTCTTTTGTTAAGCCCAAAGGGGCATTTTATATATTCTGCAATATCTCTAAAACGGGTTTGGATTCAGTTATTTTTTCCCGCCGTTTACTTAAAGAAGCGAAAGTAGCGACTGTCCCCGGAAAAGCTTTCGGCAGGAACGATTACATCCGCCTAAGCTTCGCCACCAGCCTTGAACAAATAGAAGAAGGTATGCGCGCATTAAAAGACTGGGTGGAAAGGCAATGACAAATTTCAAAATCCAAAATCCAAATAAAATCCAAATTTCAAATTATTAAATTGAGCATTGGGGTCGATTGTTTGTCATTTGGAATTAAGTAATTTATTTGTTATTTGGAATTTGTCATTTGGTATTAAAACAATGGGATATACAATAGCAGAAAAGATTCTCAGCCGGCATAGCGGTAAAAAGGTCAAAGCTGGTGATGTGGCAGTTTGCGATATAGACTTTTGTTTCAGCCAAGACGGAACATCAGAACTTGTCATCGACAATTTTTTCTCTTTAGGCAAAAAGAAAGTCTTTAATAAACAGAAATTTTGCATAACTATCGACCACAGCGCTCCCAGCCCGGGACAATCTATTTCCAATATTCATCAGAAGTTAAGAAAGTTTAGTCAGGAGCAGGGCAGTTTACTTTTCGATGTGGGTTGCGGCATTTGCCATCAGGTAATACCGGAGGCCGGACTTATTTTGCCCGGCAATTTGATAGTGGGGGCCGATTCTCATACTTGTACTTACGGGGCGCTTAATGCTTTTGCAAGTGGTATGGGCTCTACGGATATATCCGTAGTTTTAGCCAGCGGCAAGAACTGGTTTAGGGTTCCCGAAACAATCAAGATTATCATTAAAGGTAGTCTTCCCTCAGGAGTAACCGCTAAAGATGTTATTTTATATGTAATCGGCCAATTAGGAGCCAACGGTTGCACATATATGGCAGTGGAGTTTTGCGGGCCTGTTATTGATAGATTAAGTATCGAGGGGCGTTTTACAATCAGCAATATGGCCGTGGAAATGGGCGCTAAATGTGCTTTGTTTGGCGCAGACCGCAAGACTTTAAGCTGGCTCAAAAAACGCACAAAAAGAAAGCTTAAACCTGTCTATGCAGACAGGGCTGCAGACTATAAGGGGATTAGGGAATTTGATGTCTCAAAGTTGTCTCCCCAGATAGCCATACCGCATACCGTTGATAATGTTGTCAATATTGAAAAGGTCCTGGGAAAAAAGGTTGATGTCGCCTTTCTGGGAACCTGCACCAACGGTAGGTTGGAAGATTTAACCCAGGCGGCCAAACTTTTGAAAAAGAGACAAGTTAAGCCCGGGGTTACATTTGTTGTAGCGCCGGCTTCAAAAGAGATATATTTACAGGCAGCCCAAAAAGGGCTCTTAGAGCTATTATCGCAGGCAGGAGCAATAATTTTATCTCCGGGCTGCGGTCCTTGCGTGGGAACGCATGCCGGGGTTCCGGCTGATGGCCAAACAGTAATTTCTACGGCTAATAGAAACTTTAAAGGCAGGATGGGAAATCCTCATGCCTCTATTTTTCTCGCATCTGCCCCAACCTTAGCTGCTTCGGTTGTGGAAGGAAAAATAGCTGATCCGCGTAATTATAGCGTATAGAAAAAACAAAAGCTTCTAACTGTGCGCTAAACGCTAAAATAAACCTTAATCATTAATGCAAAAGGTGAATAAATGGATATACAGACATTATTAAAGGAAGCTCAGGAAAGAGGAGCCTCGGATTTACATATTACGGAGAACACCCCGCCCATTCTTCGCATTGACGGAAAACTTGTGTTTACGGATTTCAACAGGCTTACCGGCGAAGAGACTAAGGATATGATTTATAGCGTACTCAGCGATGAGCAGAAAAAGGTCTTTGAGAAAGACTTAGAATTAGATTTTTCGCTGAGTCAGCCGGGCCTTCAGCGGCTAAGGGTAAATATACATATGCAGAGGGGAAACGTAGAAGCGGCCTTCAGGCTGGTTAGTTTGCAGATTCGCTCAATCGGAGAGTTGGGGCTTCCTTTGTTATTGGAAGACTTGGCGCGCAAATCTTCCGGTCTGGTGTTAATAACCGGGCCTACAGGAGTGGGCAAGACCACTACCCTTGCGGCAATGGTGGATTTAATTAATAATGAAAGAGAGCATTTAGTCTTAGTTATTGAAGACCCCATTGAATATATGCACATTAATAAAAAAAGTGTAATTAAACAAAGGGAGATACATACCGACACGCATTCTTTTGCCGAAGCGCTTAAGCATGCACTGCGCCAGGACCCCAATGTAATCGTGGTGGGAGAGATGCGCGATTTGGAAACAATTTCTACTGTTTTAACTGCTGCGGAAACCGGGCATTTAGTTTTAGCTACTTTACATACCCCGGATGCTCCACAAACTATCGATAGAATTATCGATGTCTTTCCTCCGTATCAACAAAGGCAGATAATGGTCCAGTTGTCTAATTCTTTGCAGGGGATAGTGGCACAGAGACTGCTTCCTCGCAAGGATGGACAGGGTAGAGTGGTATCTGCAGAAGTAATGGTGGCTACTACCGCTATCCGAAATCTTATTCGCGAGCATGGAACAGAGCAGTTGCTTACTCTAATGCAAACCGGCGCTCAATATGGAATGAAGACTATGGATAAATCCTTAAAGGAGCTTTATAACAAAGGTATGATTTCTTATGAGACAGCTGTTGCTTTTGCCAAAGACGCTTCGGAGCTTAAGAGGTACTGAAGGTGAAGAAAACGGGACAAGCTTATAAATTCGGCGATAATATCAGCACAGATTTAATCATCTCCGGTAGATATAAGTTTTCTATTCGGGATATGAAAGAGTTGGCCAGACATCTTTTAGAAGATGCGGATGGGAAATTTTATCAAAAGGTTCAGTCTAATCCTTCTTTTATAATAGCAGGCTCAAATTTCGGTATGGGTTCATCCCGCGAACAGGCTCCCTGGGCCATAAAAGAGGCGAACATTTTGGGGGTAATAGCGAAAAATTTCGCCCGCATTTTTTACCGCAATGCCTTTAATATCGGCCTTCCTTTAATAGAATGCAATACTGACTTGATATCCTGCGGCGATATACTGGAACTGGATCTGAATAGAAGCTATTTGGTAAACAAAACTAAAAAAATAGATATTCCCATAAGGCCGTTACATTCAATAATGAAAAGCCTGCTTGCGGCCGGAGGGGTTGTAAAATATTTTAAGAAACATAAGAGGTTAAACTTTGGTTCATAAGCTTACACTTATTCCGGGAGATGGCGTAGGGCCGGAAGTAGCCCTGGCTGCCAAAAGATGCATTGAAGCCACAGGAGTAGGAATCTTTTGGGAAGAAGCTCTTGCAGGCGAGGATGCCTTGCAAAAATACGGAGAAGTTTTACCTGCCGAAACGCTGGCTTCCATAAAGAAAAACAAGGTTGCTCTTAAGGGGCCGGTGATTACTCCTATTGCCGAAGGTTTCCGTTCTGTAAATGTGCAAATGAGGCAGAGGCTCGATCTTTACGCTTGCGTGCGTCCCTGCAAATGGTATCAAGGCGTAAGAGCTCCTTATAAAGACATTGATTTGGTGGTAATCAGGGAAAACACCGAAGACCTTTATGCGGGAATCGAATTTGAAAAAGGAAAAAAAAATACCCGTGATTGCCTGGGCAATATCAAAGACTTAAGCAACAAGAAGATAAGGCCGGATAGCGCAATCAGCATAAAGCCTATTTCGGAAAGTGCCTCAAGGAAAATTGTGCGTTTTGCTTTTGAATATGCCCTGGCTAATAAAAGAAAAAAGCTTACCTGCGTTCACAAAGCCAACATTATGAAGTTTACCGACGGCTTATTTTTAAAAATGGCCAGGGAAGTAGCCGCAGATTACGAAGGAAAAATTGAATTTGAAGACAAGCTGGTTGACAATATGTGTATGCAGCTCATTCAAAAACCCTGGGATTATGATTGTTTGGTTTTGCCTAACCTTTACGGAGATATTATTTCGGATTTATGCGCGGGTTTAGTAGGGGGCCTGGGCGTTTCCCCGGGCGCTAATATCGGAGATAAGTTTGCTATTTTTGAAGCCACACACGGAAGCGCCCCAAAATATAAAGGGAAAAATAAGGTAAATCCTACGGCGATGATTCTTTCCGGAGTAATGTTGCTTAAGTTTATCCGGGAACTCGAAGCAGCCCAAAAGTTGGAACGCGCCGTAGAAGAAATAATTAAAGAGGGAAAGTCTGTAACTTACGATTTAAAAGAAGATAGGAATGACCCCACAGCAGTGGGTACTCAGGAAATGGCCGACGCTATTATAGAAAAATTGCTAAACTGCTAAACTGCTGAACTGCTAAATTGCCTGCTAAAAACTTAATTTAACAATGTAGCAATATAACAATTTAACAATGAAAAATATGAAAGTTGCGATAATAGGGGCGGGAGATGTTGGCTCAGGCGCAGCTCAACGGATCGCCGAAGCAGGCCTTGCTGATGTAGTCCTTGTGGATATCGTGAAAGGAAAAGCTCAAGGCCGGGCTTTAGATTTAAGCAGCGCCTCTTCTATTATTCGGCATTCCCGCTCTATAACCGGAACAAGCGATTATAAGGCTCTTGCCGGTGCGGATATCGTTGTTCTTACTGCGGGGCGTGTTCGTAAGCCCGGACAGGGCCGGGAAGAGCTGTTGCTGAATAATGCCGAAATAGTTAAAGATGTTTCCCGCCAGCTTGCTCAATATTGCCCAGGCTCGATAGTTATAGTAGTTACTAATCCGCTTGATGTGATGACTTATCTAGTGTGCAAAACTACAAAATTTTCGCCCAATCGAATTATCGGCATGGGCGGGGTTTCCGACTGCGCGCGTTTCAATATGCTGGCCGCCGCCCAATTGAATGCTGTCAGCTTCAATATTCAATCTATAATTATCGGCGCCCACGCAGATAGTATGTTGATTTTACCCAGGTTGACAACCGCATCAGGCGTTCCCATTACTAATTTGCTCAGCCGAACCAAAATTGAAAGAGTAGTCGAAGAAACCCGCAATTTTGGCGCCAGGATTGTGGAGCTTCTGGGAAAGGGCAGTGCAAGCTTCGGCCCATCGGCGGGGATATTTTTGCTTGTTGACTCCATAATCAATGACCGAAAAAGTATATTGTGCGCCTCGGCATATCTTACCGGCCAATACGGCCTTAAAGATTTGTGCATAGGAGTTACGCTAAAATTGGGAAGCTCGGGGATAGAAGAAATAATCGAACTAAAGTTGACCGACAAAGAGAAGGATACATTTCTTGCCTCGGCAACTGCAGTAAAGAATTCAATTAGCCGAATTTGTCCCGCCTCGTAAAATGTGCCAAAATTATGGAACAGAATTTTGGCACACTCGGCGGGATTAATTCGCCCCTGCCGTTTTGCTTCGCTTTTGCGCAGCAAAACGAAGCAGCAGGGGCTCATTAAGGAGTATAAAATGCACGAAGCAAATAGAATGAAAAGATTGCCCCTGTATCTTTTTACCATCATTGACCACTTGAAAGAAGAGGCAAAACGGAAAGGGATAGATGTAGTAGATTTGGGAATGGGAAATCCGGACCAGCCTACCCCTAAACATATCGTAGAAGAATTATGCAAACAGGCAAAACGCCCTGAAAATCACCGCTATCCCCGGCCCAATGAGCCGGCGGAGATAAAACTTAAAAAAGCCGTTGCCGATTGGTACAAAAATAGATTTAACGTAGACATTGACCCGAAAACAGAAGTCTTGCCGCTTATCGGCTCAAAAGAGGGCGTGGCCCATCTTTCCCTGGCTTTTTTAAACCACGACGATATAGCCTTGGTCCCCAGCCCTGCCTACCCTGTACATTTTAACGGAGTAATTATGGCCGGCGGCATCCTTTATAATATCCCAATGGCAGGCGAGAATGATTTTAAGCCGGATTTAAAAAGCATTAGCAATAGTGTAGTTAAAATGGCTAAGATGTTATTTTTAAGTTATCCTCATAATCCTACCGGCACTGTTGTAGATTTGGATTTTTACCGGCAGGTAGCAAGATGGGCTAAGGATAAAGACATTATAATTGCCAGCGACCTGGCCTATTCCGATATAGTATTTGACGGCTATCGCGCCCCGAGTATGTTACAGGTTAAAGGCATTAAAGAAAAGGTTATCGAGTTCCATACTCTTTCCAAGTCTTATAATATGCCCGGTTGGCGAATAGGTTACGCCGTAGGTTCGCGAAAAATTATAGCTTCATTGGCCAAGACCAAAAGCTACATTGACTTTGGCATATTTCGTCCTATTCAGTATGCGGCCATTAAGGCCTTAAGCGGCTGCCAGGACTGCGTAAAGGCAACCGTAGAGACTTACAGGAAAAGAAGAGATGTATTTGTAGAAGGCTTAAACAGTATCGGCTGGAAGGTAGATAAGCCTCGAGCCACTTTTTACATCTGGGCCCGCATTCCCTTGAAGTACGACGCCCTTACTTCAATGGAATTTGCCGAACTTTTAGTCAATGAAGCCGGGGTAGTAGCTGCCCCCGGAACCGGCTTTGGCGAATACGGCGAGGGTTATGTCCGTTTTGCGCTGGTAGAGAATGAAGAAAGACTCAAAATTGCCGTTGAGCGGCTCTCGAAGTTCCTGACTATGAAGGATTAACCTAAACGGCCGGAAAAGCTAACTCCAATTTCCTCTCTATACCTCTAATTTAACCCTGCAAAGAAGCCTCAGAATCATTTCTCGTTTTTACAGTTGACTTTTGGCGTTGAGTATGATATTTTTGTGCTATGGATATAGACATAGAATATCTAGCGAAGCTGGCGCGAATTGACTTAGGCCCGCAGCAGAAGAAAAAGCTTGCCAGGCAACTGAATGATATCCTTAGCTTTGTTGAAAAGTTAAAAGAGCTGGATATAAGCTCGGTTGAGGCGATGAGTCATGTCCTTTCTTTGAAAAATGTCTTTCGTCAGGATAAGGCAGGCCCATCTTTAGCCGTAGATAAGGCCTTAGGCAATGCTCCGTCCAAAGAGGGAAATAGCTTTAGCGTGCCCAAGATAATCGAATGACGGAAAATAGTTATGGAACTTCATAAACTTTGCGCCCATCAGCTTCTGGAGTTATTTGCTAAAAAAAAGACTTCCCCCAAAGAAGTCGTAAAAGATTTATTAAAAAGGATCTCTCAGACAGAAAACAAGATTAAAGCCTTATGCTTTTTAGATAAAAAGGATGTTCTTTCTCAATGCGAGCAATTGGAAAAGCGTTCATCTAAAAGAGGAACGCTTTTCGGTATTCCGGTAGTAATTAAAGATAACATCTGCGTAGAAGGGCAGGATACGACTTGCGCCTCTCGGATATTGAAGGGATTTAAGCCCCCCTATGACGCTACCTGTGTCCGCCGCTTAAAAGCAGAAGGAGCGGTTATCTTTGCAAAGGCCAATATGGATGAGTTTGCCTTTGGTTCCTCCTGTGAAACCTCCTGTTACGGCGCAACTCATAATCCCTGGGATGTAAAGAGGATTCCCGGAGGCTCAAGCGGCGGTTCGGCCGCCTGCGTAGCTGCAGATGAAGCTATCCTGGCCCTGGGTTCCGATACCGGCGGCTCAATTCGCCAGCCGGCAAGCCTATGCGGCGTGGTAGGTTTAAAGCCGACTTACGGACGAGTTTCCCGTTACGGGTTAATTGCCTTTGCTTCTTCGCTGGACCAGATCGGTCCGCTTGCAAAAGATGTGCGCGATACTGCTCTTTTGATGAATGTAATTTCCGGCTACGACCCTTTGGATTCAACCTGCGTAAAGGTAGAATCTCCCGACTATACAGAATCGCTGCTCAATGATGTTAAAGGCCTCAAAGCTGCATATCCCAGGGAATATTTTGCCCAGGGGTTGGACGACGAAGTTAAAGATGCGGTGGAGAAAGCCTTAAGCTTGTTGAAAAAATTGGGCGCGCAGGTTAAAGAGATTTCACTGCCTCATACCGAATATGCAGTGGCAGACTATTACATTCTAGCCACTGCCGAGGCCAGTTCCAATCTCGCCCGCTTTGACGGCGTGCAATATGGGCACAGAAGCTCTTGTTTTGACAATTTAGTAGATATGTATAGAAAAACCAGGGGCGAAGGGTTCGGAGAAGAAGTCAGGCGCAGGATTATTTTGGGCACTTACGCTCTTTCCACAGGCTACTATGAGGCCTATTATTTAAGAGCGCTGAAAGTAAGGCGTTTGATTAAGGATGATTTTGACCGCGCATTTAAAGACTTTGATTGTATTATTACTCCCACTTCACCTACAGCGGCTTTTAAAATCGGCGAAAGACTGGACGATCCTTTATCTATGTATCTTTCTGATATCTATACCATCTCCGTTAATTTAGCCGGTATGCCTGCGGTATCTGTTCCCTGCGGGTTTAGCAGGCAGGGCCTGCCTATCGGTTTACAAATAATAACTAAACCATTTGACGAAGAGACGCTTTTTCGGGTTGCCTATACCTTTGAACAAAATACCGACTGGCATCTCAAGAAACCAAAATTGTAATTGCTAAACTGTCAAATGGTTAAATTGTTTAACAATTATGCGTTATAAATCAGTTATAGGATTAGAAGTTCACGCACAATTGGATACCGAAAGCAAATGTTTTTGCGGCTGTTCAACCGTTTTTGGCCGCAGGCCCAACAGTCAAACTTGTCCCGTTTGTTTGGGATTTCCCGGGAGCCTGCCGGTTTTAAACGAATCTGCTCTGCAACTTGCCTTGAAAGCCGCTCTGGCCCTGGGTTGTCAGGTTTCCAAATTCATAAAATTTGACCGCAAAAATTATTTTTATCCGGATCTGCCGAAAAACTTTCAGATATCCCAGTACGGTTTGCCCTTAGCGCATCGGGGTTTCCTTTACATAGATAGCGAAACAGGGGCAAAGAAAATAAACATCGGGCGTGTGCATTTGGAAGAGGACGCCGGAAAATTAATTCATCGGGAAGGAAAGACAAGCCTCATTGATTTTAATCGCAGCGGTATGCCTCTTTTGGAAATTGTCAGCGAACCGGACATAAATTCTACGCAGGAGGCCTATAATTATCTCCTGCGCCTGAAGAGCATATTGGAATATTTAGAGGTTTCGGATTGCAATATGCAGGAGGGCTCTTTGCGTTGCGATGCCAATATCTCTCTTGTTCCCGAAGGCCAGGATACTCTGGGCGAGAAGGTTGAACTGAAAAATATGAATTCTTTTAAAGGGGTAAAGCAGGCGTTGGAATTCGAGTTTGCCCGGCAAAAGAAGCTCCTGGATAAAAAAGAAAGAGTCGTTCAGGAGACCCGCCTCTGGGACGCCCAAAACTGCGTAACTGTATCTATGCGCAGCAAAGAAGAGGCCCACGATTACCGTTATTTTCCCGAACCGGATCTGGTGCCCTTTGTCTTAGACGAAGAATATATCCGAAAAATTAAAGAATCCCTGCCGGAATTGCCCCGGGAAAAAGCCGGCCGCTTTGTGCGTGAATATCAAATTCCCGAATATGACGCAGGTGTGCTTACCGGCGGCAAATACCTGGCCGGCTTTTTTGAGGCATGTGTAAAGCTGTACCCTAAGGCCAAGGTGATTAGCAACTGGATAATGACCGAATTGTTGTCACATCTGAATAGTCGTAATATAGAGATCCGAGACCTGAAGCTTGCGCCAAAGAGTTTCGTGGCTATCTTTCAGATGATGGATGAGGGCGTAATCAGCGCCAAGATTGCCAAAGAGATTTTGCCCGAGATGATAGCTCGCAAAAAAGATGCCCGGGCTCTTGTCAAAGAGAAAGGCATACAACAGATCAGCAATACAGGCGAATTGGAAGCGATTGCCCAGGAAGTTATTGCGGAAAATCCCAAGCCCATAGCCGATTATTGCAAGGGGAAAGATAATGCCTTTTCATTCTTAATCGGACAGATTATGCGAAAGAGCCGGGGCCGTGCCAATCCTCAGATGGCTAATAAAATATTGAAGGAAAAGTTGAAAAGGAGAGATGATGCGTAAAATCTTTATTTTTTGCTTAGCGGTCATAGGCGCAATTTTTGTTCTGCAAACCCGGCTGGTAACCAGCGAGGAGAAAAAAGAACCTCTTTCGGCAACGGAAGACGACTTTTACAAAGAGATTGAGCTATTTACCGATACCCTTACTTTGATTCGCTCGGAATATGTAGAAGAGAGCGAATACAAGGAACTAATCTACGGGGCATTAAACGGAATGCTCAGGTCACTGGATCCCTACAGTCAATTTTTAGACCCCGAGGCATACAAAGAAGTTAAAGTTGAAACAGAAGGCCAGTTTGGCGGGTTAGGTATCGAGATTTCCATCAAAGACGGACTACTTACGATAATTGCTCCTATCGATGATACGCCGGCGTATCAAGCGGGCCTCAAAGCCGATGACAGGATAGTAAAGATCGAGGGGGAAGTTACCAGAGACATTACCCTGATGGAGGCGGTAAAGAAGTTACGCGGAAAGCCCGGCACGCAGGTTACTGTAACTATAATGCGTGAAGGCGCGCAGAAGCTCCTGGATTTTACTATCACCAGGGACATTATCAAAATCAAAAGCATTCGCAACGCAAAATTGTTTGAGGATAACATCGGTTATATCAGGCTCTCTGAGTTTCAGGAAAAAAGCCCGCAAGATATGGAAGCGGCTTTACGCAAATTAGAGAAACACGGTATGGATAGTTTAATCCTGGATTTACGCAACAATCCCGGCGGGCTTTTGGATTCGGCGGTGCGGGTAACGGAGAAGTTTATTCCGCCCGGAAAGGTAATAGTGTCTACGCGCGGACGGGGCGCCAGGCAGGATATGGTCTTCAAGTCAAGTGCAAAAGGACAGCATCGCAAGTATCCCCTGATTGTTTTGATTAGCAAGGGCAGCGCCAGCGGCTCAGAAATTCTTGCCGGGGCCATTCAGGATTATGGCAGGGGAATGCTTTTGGGAACAAAGAGCTTCGGTAAGGGTTCTGTGCAGACAGTTATTCCGCTTGCCGACGGTTCGGCCCTTCGATTGACCACCAGTAAATATTTTACTCCCAATGGCCGATGCATTCATGAAGAGGGGATAGAGCCTGATCTAGAAGTTGAGTTTCAGGAAGAAGAACTTAAAGAAGTCTCTCAAAAAGAGTCCTTGTTTGAGAAAATAGAACAGCCGGATAAAGATGTACAAGAACAAAACCGCCGGGCGCAAGAATTAAACGAATTAAAAACTACAGTTGAGGATTTTATGGCGGACCGTGGATTTTATGACAATCAGCTGGTACGCGCCGTAGATTTGTTAAAGGCTATTAAGATTTATAGCGGCAAACAAAGTGAAGTAGAGAGTCCCGAATGACGATAAAAAAGATTACTTTAATTCTATCTGCATCATCTGTTATAATAATACTATGCTTGTTCTTTTGCCTAAAAGTTTTCCTTATACCTCCCAAGGAAATTGCCTTCGGCAATAACCTTAATAGGCAATTTTCGAAGTGGTGTGCGTTATTTACTTTCCTACACCATGAAAAAGAAGAAGCTTGCGCAAAAGTGGCAATAGTTATTGACGATTGGGGATATAATTTACGCTATTTAAATTTCTTAAAACAAACGGATGTCCCGCTTACTATATCTGTTTTGCCTAATCTAAGATATTCATCTAAAATCGCCGAACAAGCTCAAATGCAGGGCAAAGAAGTTATTTTGCACCTGCCTCTGGAGCCGGAAAGAAAAGGCAGAGAAATAGGGCTGGAGGAGCGCACCATTACTTCCGAGATGTCTAAGGATGAGATTATCAAGAACCTTAAACTCGCTTTGGCTTCGCTGCCTTATGCCCGCGGAGTCTCTAACCATATGGGCTCCCGCACTACAAGGGATGTTCAAATTATGTCTGTGATTTTCAGTGAATTAAAGAAAAAGCAAATGTTTTTCTTAGATAACTTAGTAACGGATAAATCTGTTTGCAGCGAATTAGCCGGAAAGATTGGGCTCAAGTTTGCCCGGCGGGATTTCTTTTTGGATAATTTGGATAATTATAAATATATCAAGGAGCAATTTAAGAAACTCGCTGACTTTGCCCGCGAAAACGGCTGCGCTGTAGGCATCGGCCATGCAAGGCTTACCACCCTGAAGGTATTGAAAGATACGATTCCCCTGATGCAGGCGCAGGGAATCAAGTTTGTCTTTGTCTCGGATTTGGCAGAATAATATTATGTTAGTGCTGGGCATTGAGACATCCTGTGATGAAACAGCAGTTTCTCTGGTAGAAAATGGCAAAAGGATTATGTCCAATGAAGTTTCCTCAAGCCTGCATTTACATAAAAAATACGGCGGGGTTGTTCCTGAAATAGCTACTCGCTACCATGTAGAATTGCTCAATTATGTTTTAGCCGAAGCTTTAGGAAAAGCAAAAGTTGAATTAAGCGACGTTGATTTAGTGGCTTGTGTCCGCGGGCCGGGATTAGTAGGGGCGCTTCTTATCGGTATTTCCCTGGCAAAGGCTTTAAGTGCGGCTTTAGCTTTGCCTTTAATAGGAATTAACCATTTACAGGCCCACTTATATGCCGCTTTGATGTCCCGGCGCAAAGTGAAATTTCCTTTTGTGGGTTTGGTGGTTTCCGGCGGGCACACCAGCCTGTTTTATGTAAAAGATTACCTGAGCTGGCAGGCGCTGGGCAAGACTCGTGACGACGCAGCCGGGGAGGCTTTTGATAAGGTAGCTAAAATTCTAAAATTAGGATATCCCGGAGGGCCAATTATAGAAAAGATTGCCGGATGTGCAGGCCCGGATAAAATAAGGTTTCCCCGTTCTTATTTAGAGGAGAATAGCCTCGATTTCAGCTTTAGCGGCTTAAAGACCGCGGTGCTTTATTATGTGAGAGATAGGCAGAAGACAGAATGCCCAATGAATTGGGCAACTACAACGGGTGTAGTTCGCCGATTTATCGGCCGAAAAGAGAAGTCAAATATTGCGGCAGGGTTTCAGGAAGCTATAGTAGATACTCTGGTAGAGAAAAGTATTAAGGCTTGCTTTTTAAAAAAGGTAAAGCATCTTGTAGCAGGAGGAGGCGTGATTGCAAACCAGCGTTTAAGAAAGGCCTTGCAGGAGAGGGCAGAAAAGTTTGGAATAAACGTGTATTTTCCGAGCTTTAAGCTTTGTCAGGATAACGCGGCTATGGTTGCCGGATTAGGATATCAGCAATATCTACGAGGAGTAGTTTCCGACTTGAATTTGGAGGTTGCGCCCAATTTTAAGTGAGGCCGCGACTTATGGAGTGATAGCGAACATAAGTCGCTGGCCGAACTTATGCCGTTGCTTCAACGTATTGCGGCGAAATGCGGACATAAGTTAAGGAGATAAAAGATGTTTACTTCATCCCAGGTTATTATCCGCTTAGTCTTGGCCTTTATATTGGGCGGCTTGATTGGACTGGAGAGAGAACTTCACGGCCGCGCAGCAGGTTTGAGGACGCATATTTTAGTTTGTCTTGGTTCGGCGCTGATTATGCTTACCTCTATGCACATCTTTGAGCTCTATCAAGAAACAGGCAAAGTGGACCCGGCCAGAATTGCTGCCGGCGTTATTACAGGCATCGGTTTTTTAGGCGCAGGCACAATCTTAAGATCCAAAGCTTCGGTGCGCGGCCTGACTACCGCTGCCAGTCTTTGGGCGGTAGCCGGAATCGGTTTAGCCAGCGGCAGCGGCTTCTACCTGGGAGCTTACACAACTTCGGCCCTGGTGTTATTTGTTCTGTTTTTTCTGACAAAGATGGAAAGGGCTTTGGTGAGAAAAGACTGGTATAAAATACTTCTTGTGGAAACAAAAGGCCATGCCCAACAATTGAAGGATATCCGCTCTGTTTTATCGGATTATAAAGCGGAAATTAGGGACTTTGAAATAAAGAAGAAACCTCACGGCGATAACGTGGTAATAAATTTAAGCTTAAAACTTATAACCGATAGGCAGGACGACCAAATCCTTACAGATATAATGCGGGTTGAAGGAGTAGAAAGAACAAGTTGGCAGGGGATATAAGTTAATTCGCCCCTACTGCTTCGTTTTGCGTAGCAAAAGCGAAGCAAAACGGTAGGGGCTCATTAAAAGGAGGAATAAACATGGCTTTTAGGAATAGAAGAAAGGAAAAAGAGCAGCCTATGGTGAGGGTTGAGGAACAAAAGACCCTCGACGTGGATGCCAGTATGCAGGGGAGCTTGACTTTTCGCGACCCGGTAAATTTACGTATCAATGGCAAATTTGAAGGAAGCCTGAATACCAAAGGAAATCTGACTATAGGACAAGACGCTCAGGTTCAGGCTAATATTACAGGCGAAAACGTGAAAATTTGCGGCAAAGTCTTTGGCAATATAATTGCCTCTGATAAGCTTAGTCTTAGCCGGACCGCTCATTTGATAGGAGACATCCGCGCGCCTAAATTGAGCATAGATGAAGGAGCGACCTTTCAAGGAAAATGCCAGATGGATGCCAAAGAGGCAAAAGTCAGCCGCTCTACAATACAGCAGACACTGATGACTGTAGAGGAGCTGGCGAAATATTTAGAAGTGGACAGCTCTTCGGTATTGGACTGGGCAAAAACAGGCAAGATTCCCGCGCAAAGAGAAGGTAGCGGCTGGAGGTTTGACCGCTCTAAGGTAGATATCTGGATCGCTAGCGAAAAGATAAAGTAAGTGGGGACATAAGTTATGGAACAGTAATTTGCATATAGTGACATAACTTATTGTCCGAACTTATCCCCCCTTCTTGCTTTCGCAAGAAAGCAGGGGGGATTAATTCGCACAAACTAAAGAAGAGAAACTGAAGGAGATGGACTTATGTCGCACTTCGTGCTTCCATAAGTCCAGTGCTCATTAAAATGACAGAAAAACTACTGAATATAGATGAGGTCTGTCAAAAGCTTGGCATTTCGGAAAATGTTTTAAGGAAACTTGTAGATAGAGGGCAAATTCCCGCCTACAGGCTCGGGGGCACCATATTGAGGTTTAAGAAGGGCCAGATTGAGCAACTCATGGCTCAGGGAGTACCCAAAGTTGCCTTGCCGGAGGAAGACGTTTTACCTGGCGCGGCAGATAGCCGCTGGCAAAGATTAAAGGACTTTTTATATTTTAACGACTTTTACATTATCTGCGCAATCTTAGTTTTAATTTTATTAATGGTTATTTTCTTTTATTGAGAAAAGGAGGCAAGAATGTGGGATGTTATTCAAAAAGGCGGCCCATTAATGTATTTGATTATTCTTTGCTCTATTGTGGCTTTGGCCGTAACCATTGAAAGATTGTACCACCTGCGTCGGGCAAAAATTGATAGCGATAAGTTTATGGAGAGTATATCCAATATCCTCAAGCGCAATCGTATTATGGAAGCTGTCAATTTATGCGAGAAAACTCCCGGACCCATTGCCCACATTATAAAAGCAGGTATTTTAAAACATGACCGTTCCCGGCAAGAGATAAAAGAGTCTATAGAGGATACGGGAATTTATGAGGTCCCCCGTCTTGAAAAAAACCTGGGGGCATTAGCGACCATTGCGCATATTTCACCGTTATTGGGCCTTTTAGGTACAGTTACAGGAATGGTGAGGGCGTTTCAGATTATTCAGGAAAAGGCTGCCTCCTTGCATCCGGTAAGTCCGGGCGATTTAGCCGGAGGTATTTGGGAGGCCTTAATCACAACTTGCGCAGGATTGATTGTAGCCATACCTACCTTTGTCGCTTACAATTATCTGGTCAGCCGGGTGAAGGGCTTTATTTTAGAGATGGAAAGGGCTGCTACCGACTTAATCAACATCCTCGGACAGAGAAGGGAACAATATTAAATGAGATTTAAGGGACATCTAGAATTTGAGAAGGGGCAACTGGACATTGCGCCGTTGATTGATGTAGTTTTTTTGCTCCTGATATTTTTTATGCTTACTTCCAGTTATATCTTTCAGCCGGGAATTAAAATAAACCTTCCCAGAGCTGTAACCAGCGAGGTTATCGCGGAGAAAGATTTGGTTATTACTGTCAGCGCCGAAAACCTTATTTATTTAAACGATTATCCCATTAGCTTAAAAGAACTAAAATCCCATCTGGAAAAAGCCGCAGAAAAAGGTTGGCCGCTTTTGATTAAAGCCGACCGCAAGGCATCTTTAGGTAATGTGGTTCGGATTTGGGATATGTCCCGGGAAGCAGGCCTAACTCAGATAAATATAGCCACAGATCAACCCGCAGAGTAATTGATATTGTGATTTTCTTGTAAAATCATGGTTATTGGCCGGCAACTTCATTTAGCTTTGTTAATTTCCTTTATCTGGCATCTGTTTTGGATGTCTTTTATTACAATAGTATTTTTACCGGGCAAATTTGAACCGAGCCGATATTCTTCAGTTTGTTTCCTGGGTTCGATATTAAAAAGCCCTGTTTCTACCCGTTCGCCTGTCGGCGAACAAAGTGGACAGGGGCAGATATCGTTGCCCTTCAAAAGAACTCTGATACGGCCCGGGTTTAGGGAAGGAGGAGAGGCATCTTTTGCGTTTGAGAGGGAAACCCTCAATCCCGACAGTTTTATTGACGTAGATGAACCGATAGGGAAAGTATCCCCTGCGGCAACTTTTGTCTCAGCAAAGACTACTGCGCGGCAGCGCGAGCTCCTTTATCAACCGCCCCTTTCCATATATCCTGAATGGACACAGCAAGAGCTTAAAGCCGAGTTTGTCGCCTTTAGAATATACATTTCAGCTAAGGGGTTGGTGGAACAGGTAATAAATGTGCAAGCCAGCGGCAACCCTGAAATTGATGCGGCCTTAGCAAGGTATATCGAAAGATGGCGTTTTGCGCCTGCTCCAGGCCCTCAGGGACAGTGGCAGACCGTGGAAATAAGCACAGATTGAATGATAAAGCTACAATTTGAAATAGCGATATTTTTATATTTATTAATTTCAATTTTTGGCTTCCTGGTTGCTTGGCTTGTATTTTCAAAAATAAAAGTTCCTGCAAAAGGCAATGCGCAGCCGGAATCAATTTGGCAATGTTCTATCTGCACCTATATTTATGTAGATAGCAAGAATAAGAGGCTTTCCCTTTGTCCCAGATGCGATAGTTATAATGAAAAAGGAGGAGGTGGGCATTGATAACGGAGTTAGGAATAGTTGCGGGAGATATTTGGCATTTTTTAGACGAACATAAAGAGAGCAGAATGTCGGATTTAGTTGCCCGTCTGGATAAGCCACGCGATACTATTTTAATGAGTTTAGGATGGCTTGCCAGAGAAGGACATGTAAAGTTAGATAAAGAAGGAGAGGATTACAAGGTAGAATTAAGAAAATAGCTTAAATGACTAATGACCAAATCCGAATGACTAATAAATGTCCAATTTCAAAATGTCTAATTTAAAATTAATTCTTTCATTAGGCATTAAATAATTTGTCATTCATTCGACATTCGTCATTGAATAATTCGACATTAGAGCTATTTGGATTTTAAGACTTTCGAAAGGAGAATAGCTAAAGATGGATCTGGTTCATCTGTTAGAAGAAAGCGCAAAAAGGTTTCCCCGGCGCAAGTGTCTGATTTCCGATAGCGCAGTTTACAGCTTCCGCTCCTTAAACAGAAAAGTCAATCAGTTGTCCTTTGGATTAAAGATGAGGCTGGGAATAAAAAAGGGAGATAAAGTCGCTGTTCTTTTGAAAAACTCGCCGGAATTTATCATTGCCCTTTTTGCTATTTTAAAAGCAGGCGCGGTTTGCGTCCCTTTAAATGTATTTTTGACTTTCAATGAATTGGAATACATTCTAAAAGACTGCCGGGCCGGATTCTTGATAAGTTCCTGCGACTTTCTGGAAATTTTGCGCAAGTTTCCCCAAAATATTGTCCTGACCGACAAAAAAATAGATAAATTTATTCATTGGGATGAGCTTGTTGTTAAAAAGCAGCTCAAAGATTTACCTTCTGCTATAAATCCCCAGGATTTGGCCCTGCTGATTTATACCTCGGGAACCACCGGTTTTCCCAAAGGGGCAATGCTTTCTCATAACAATCTCTGTTCTAACGTAATTTCTTCTCTGGGCGCCTTGAAGCTTAGCCCTCGAGACAGATTTTTGCTTATTTTACCGATGTTCCATTCCTTTGCCCT
>CAZPSS010000002.1:17645-28346 GCA_964589565.1 uncultured Planctomycetia bacterium | reverse complement strand
TTCACGGCGTAGTTTTGGATATAGATGAGCAGACAGGCAAAGCCAGGTCTATTGAAAGAATCCAAGAAAAATTACAAGAAACCAGTTAGTCCGTTAATTGGTACAAACGTGAAAACGAACTAACGAACTAACGAACTAACGAACTAACGAACAAACATATTATACGAGGAGGTAAAAATGTGGGATGGAGTAGACAGGCGGCATTTTTCCCGCGCAGAATATCCTTGTTTAATCACGATTTTCAAGAACACATTTCCTAAGCAGGCTATCCTTACTCACACAAGGAATGTCAGCGTGGGCGGGGTGCACGTAATAATTCGGGAAAGAATAGAGGTGTCCACAGAGGTGGATTTGGAGCTGGATTTAAAAGATATGCTGCCGACAATATTGTCTAAAGGGACAATCAGCTGGGTTGAGAAAATTCCTTCAGGCCGGGAAGGAAAGCCTGCGCATTACGATACAGGTATTCATTTTATAGGCCTTAAGGATGAAGGCAAAGAAAGAATCCGGAAAATAGTAGAGCGTCTTTTGGGTAAACCCGGTTAATAAACAGTTAAAAAGTTTCAAAAGTTCAAAAAGTTTAAAAGGTTTTCTAACTTTTCTAACTTTTTAACTTGTAACTTTTAAAACTTAAATATGGTAGAGAAAAGGCATATCTATACAATTTCGGAATTAACACGCAAAATAAAGATCCATTTGGAAGAAGAATTTGCGCGAGTGTGGGTGGAAGGCGAGATTTCCGGCGTCAGCCCTATTTCCACAGGCACAATATTTCTTACTCTTAAAGATGAAAAAGCGCAGCTGAAATGCGTAATCTTTGCCAATATGGCAAAAAGTTTAAAGTTTAAGTTAAAGACCGGCCTGAAAGTAGTTTGTTTAGGGAAGATTTCTGTTTTTGAGCGCGACGGCAGATATCAATTTTATCCTGAAATTATTGAGCCAAAGGGCCTGGGGGCTTTGCAGCTTGCCTTTGAGCAGCTTAAAGAGCGGCTGGCTGGCGAAGGCCTTTTTGAGCAGAAACATAAAAAACCTCTTCCGTTTCTTCCAGGCAGCATCGGGATAGTTACCTCTCCCACGGGGGCAGCCATCCGGGATATTTTACACGTTTTAAAAAGAAGATTTGCCAATCTTTCCATAATTTTAAATCCGGTAAAAGTGCAAGGCGAAGGCGCAGCCTTGGAGATTGCCCGGGCAATAGAGGAGTTTAATCGCTTTGGTAAGGTTGATGTCTTGATTGTGGGCCGCGGCGGAGGAAGTTTAGAAGACCTCTGGGCCTTTAACGAGGAGTCCGTGGCGCGGGCCATTTACGCTTCGCGGATACCGGTGATTTCCGCCGTAGGTCATGAAATAGATTATACTATTTCCGACTTTGCAGCCGATGTGCGCTGTCCCACTCCTTCATCGGCAGCAGAACAGGTAATTACCCGCAAGCAGGAGCTTGTGGATAAGATAGATAACTTTTATTCTCGCGCGAAGATTGCCAGCCTTAACAAAATTGAGCTCTTACAACATAAACTGGACAGCCTGAAGGCGCGGTATGTTTTTCGAGAGCCCGCTGATTTAATTCGGCAGTATCGGCAAAGAGTCGATGAATTGGTTTCAATCTTGGACCTGAAGATTAAACATTTCGCTGAAATCTATCAAGAGAAATACAACGTTTTAGTCGGGAAATTGCATGCCTTAAGCCCTTTAAATACTCTATCCCGCGGTTACAGTATAACGCTGCGCCTGCCCGGAGAAAATGTAATTAAAAAGGCCCGCGCAGTCAAAGTGGGAAACAGAGTTAAAACAAGGCTGGCCCAGGGCTCGTTTGTCAGTAAGGTGGAGGAGATATTATAATCGCGGAAGCAACGCGCTTTCGACGAACCGAAGGTGAGGAGAAAGATGGCGGAGATGAAATTTGAAGAGGCATTAAAGAATCTGGAAAAGATTGTTGAGGAATTAGAATCAGGAAATCTTTCGCTGGACGAGTCCCTGAAGAAATATGAAGAAGGGGTAAAACTTTCTCGTTTTTGTCACAAAGGCCTGCAGGCAGCCCAAAAAAAGATTCAGGTTTTGACTAAAAAGGGTGAAGGCTGGGAGCTGAAACCCTTTACTGATGCCAGAGATGAAACAGTATAGAGAATGTCCTCAGTTAAATAGTTAAAAAGTTTCAAAAGTTCAAAAAGTTTCTAACTTTTAAAACTTTTCTAACTTGCAACTTTTAAAACTTAACTATGGGTTTATTAGAAAATATCAACAGCCCTGCCGATTTAAAGAAACTGTCTTTGGGGCAACTGCCCCAGATTGCCCAGGAAATCCGTAAGGAGATTGTGGAAGCAGTGGGCACAACCGGAGGACATCTGGCTTCCAGCCTGGGGGCAGTTGAACTAACCATTGCCTTAGAATACGTCTTGGATATGCCAAGGGATAAGATAATCTGGGATGTGGGGCACCAGAGTTATGCCCATAAAATTTTAACCGGACGGCGAACCAGGTTAAAAACACTGCGCCAGTGGCAGGGATTAAGCGGTTTTCCTAATAGAGATGAAAGCATCTATGATACTTTTACCGTCGGGCATGGTTCCACTTCTATTTCCACGGCTTTAGGGCTGGCCTGCGCCTCGTTCCAAATTGCAAGATGTCATGAGAACAAAGAATTTGGAACGGGGCGGGCCTACGCCGCTTCGAAAATAGCGGCGGTAATTGGAGATGCTTCTTTGGGCGGAGGAATGGCCTTTGAGGCCCTGAATCACGCAGGGCAGCTGAAGAAAGACCTTGTGGTAATCCTCAACGATAATAAGATGGCTATTTCCAGAAGCGTGGGCGCGCTTAGCCATTATCTTAACCGCATAATCACAATGCCGATTTATAACCGCATTAGAGAGGACATAGAAAGCCTGGTGAAAAGAGTTCCCCGTCTGGGGAAAAAGCTGACTTTTCTCGCCAGGCGTTTAGAGGAAAGCCTGAAAAATCTTTTGGTGCCCGGGATAATCTTTGAGGAACTGGGCTTTCGCTATTTTGGCCCCATCGATGGGCACAATATTAAGGAAATTGTGCACACTTTAAGGAATGTCTTGAAATTGCAGGGCCCGGTGCTTATTCACGCTATAACTGTAAAAGGCAAAGGCTACTCTCGCGCAGAGAAGATTCCCGAGAAATTTCACGGCATAAACTCTTTGGCGCAGGAGAAAGACGATTGCAGGGGCAAAACCTTTACCCGGGTCTTCAGCGAAAAATTGATTAGTCTGGCCAGGGAGGACAAAAGGATAGTGGCGATTACCGCGGCTATGCCCGAGGGGACGGGCCTGGATAAATTTGCCCGGGTCTTTCCGCAGAGATTTTATGATGTGGGAATGGCCGAGGCCCACGCAGTAGGTTTTGCTGCAGGGCTTGCCCGGATGGACTTAAGGCCTTTTGTAGCTATTTATTCTACGTTTTTGCAGCGTTCTTATGACCAGATTATCCACGATGTGTGTCTGCAGAATTTGCCGGTAACCTTATGTCTTGACCGGGCAGGTATCGTCGGAGAAGACGGCGCTACCCATCAGGGCATTTTTGACCTGGCCTATCTTCGCCATATTCCCAATTTAACCGTTATGGCTCCTAAAGACGCAGAAGAATTGGAGGGGATGCTGGAGTTTGCTTTAGGCGGTTTGAGGCCTTCGGCCATTAGATATCCAAAAGGGGAAATTCCTTCTAAGAAGGAATTGATACCCAAAGGTTACAGGATGCCCAACATTCAGTATGGCAGGGGTGAAATTTTACGGGAAGCCGGCGCAGGCTTGGCCATTATAGCCTTAGGCAGTATGGTTTATCCGAGTTTAGAGGCAGCAGAGATACTGGCCGCCCGCGGCATACAATGCAGCGTGGTTAATGCCCGCTTTGTAAAGCCGCTCGATGAATTATTAATTAAAAAACTTTGCGCTAAATTTGAAACAGTAGTTGTGGCGGAGGAAGGCGTTTGTTCAGGAGGGTTTGGCTCAGCAGTGTTAGAGTTCCTGGAAAGAGAAGGAATCTCCGGGGTGAACATAAAAAGGGTAGCTTTGCCTTGCGCCTTTATTCCCCATGCAAAACGCGAGTTTCTTTTAGAAAAATACGGATTAACAGCTCAGGGTATTGTTCGCACTGCACTCAATGATGTGGGCAGCTACAATGGGTAGAATAAAAATAAAGCGCCAAAGGTGCAAAGGCTGCCGCCTTTGCATAGGAAGTTGTCCTAAAGGATTGATTGGTTTGGATAAATCTTTGAACAAGCAAGGTGTACATCCGGTCTATTTCAAGGGCGGGGGGTGTATTGGCTGCGCTCTTTGCGCTGTGGTATGCCCGGAGTGTTGTATTGAAGTGTATAAATAGTTTCCTGTCATTGCGAGCCCCGAAGGGGCGCCTGTCCCCAGCGCTTTAATTCACGAAGTGAATTAGCTGGGGGAAGCAATCCCATCTTGAGATTGCTTCGGTCGCTTCGCTTCCTCGCAATGACGTTGGTAAACAAACATGTCTACTAAAAAGATACTAATGACAGGAAATGAGGCCATAGCTGAGGCGGCAGTTCGCGCCGGATGTGATTTTTACGCCGGCTATCCCATCACGCCCCAAAATGAGCTTATCGCTTATATGGCTAAAAGGATGCCGCAAGAAAATCGTCTGTTCGTGCAGGCAGAAAGTGAGTTAGCCGCCATCAGTATGGTGATGGGCGCCTCGGCCAGCGGCAGGCGCGCAATGACCAGTTCCTCCAGCCCCGGGATTAGCCTGAAGCAGGAAGGAATTTCCTATTTAGCCGGTGCGGGTCTGCCTTGTTTGATTGTCAATATTATGCGCGGCGGTCCGGGCCTGGGTAATATCGCCCCTGCCCAGTCGGATTATTTCCAGGCTACCAAAGGCGGCGGCCACGGAGACTACCATAGCATTGTGCTTGCCCCCTGTTCCGTTCAAGAGGCTTATGATTTAGTGTTTTTGGCCTTTACTTTGGCCGACAAATATTGCACGCCTGCGATAATGTTAGGCGACGGTATGTTAGGGCAGATGATGGAACCCGTTTTAGTTCACGGTTCACGGTTCACGGTTCACAGTAAGAAAAGTCAACTGTCAACTGTCAACCGTCAACTGTCAACTAAACCGTGGGCGTTGACGGGTTGCAAAGGAAGGCAGCCCAATGTGGTAAAATCCTTTTATATGCGGGAAGGAGAGTTGGAAGAAGCTAATAAAATTCTCCAGAAAAGATATGAGCAGATTAAAAAACAAGAGCAGCGCTTCGAGGGATTGTATTTACCCCGCCCTTGCGCAGCAAGCGAGCGGGGTTTAGATAATGCGGAAATAATTTTAGTGGCCTATGGCAGCATGGCCCGCATTGTCCGGCCAGCGGTTGAGCTTTTACACAAAAAAGGCAAAAAGGTAGGGCTTTTGCGCCCCATTACACTCTGGCCGTTTCCCACGGATATATTTGAAGGATTGCTAAAGAAAAAGAGAAGAAGTTTAAGATTCTTTGTCATGGAGCTCTCTTACGGCCAGATGCTTGAGGATGTGCGCCTTGCAGTTAACGGGCGGGCGCCGGTTGAGTTTTATGGCCGCTCCGGCGGAGGAATTCCGACGCAGGAGGAAATCTTATCGAAAATCCTTTAGAATAGTTAAAAAGTTCAAAAAGTTCAAAAAGTTTAAAAAGTTTTTGACTTTTCTAACTTTCTAACTTGCAACTTTTATAACTGTCTTTGGAGGTGTTTTGAAGAAGGTATTTAGCCGTCCTAAATCTTTACGTGATATAGATACTCACTATTGCCCGGGCTGTGGGCATGGAATCGCACACCGTCTAATTTGCGAAGTAATCGAGGAGCTGGGCATTCGGGAGAAGACCATTGCCGTCTGCCCTGTAGGATGCGCTGTAATAGCCTACGATTACTGGAACTTTGATTGTTGCGAGGCCCCTCACGGGCGGGCCCTGGCGGTAGCTACGGGTGTCAAAAGAACGCAGCCGGATAAATTTGTTTTCACTTACCAGGGCGACGGCGATTTAGCAGCCATCGGCACAGCAGAGACGATTCATACGGCCAATCGCGGGGAAAACCTGAGTGTCGTGTTTATTAATAACGCCGTTTACGGAATGACCGGCGGACAGATGGCGCCTACCACGCTTCTTAAACAGAAAACGGCCACCACCCCTTTGGGGAGAAATTCCGTCGGCGAAGGATATCCTTTAAAGATTTGCGAGTTGTTAGCCTCTTTGCCGGCTGTAGCTTCTTTGGAGCGCGTGGCTTTAGATTCCGCAGCAGGCGTAATCAAAGCCAAAAAGGCCGTAACCGGCGCTTTTGTCAATCAACTACAAAAGAAAGGTTTTTCTCTTGTGGAAATACTGTCTGCCTGCCCTGTCTGTTGGAATAAATCACCGCAAGAGGCCCAGCGTTGGCTCAGACAGGAGATGGCTAAGGTGTTTCCTTTGGGGAAATTTGCCCCGCCTCGTAATAAGCTTGAAAATTCTCTTCGATAATTTTCAAGCACTCGGCGGGGTTGATTCGCACAAGCTGAAGAAGAATATCAAAGGAGATTGATTTACGTCACCATTCTGGCTCCGTAAATCAAGTGCTTATTAAAATGAGAGAGGAAATTATTTGCGCGGGCTTCGGCGGCCAGGGCGTAATGCTTTTGGGTAAGGTCATAGCCCTTGCCGCGCTCAAAGAGAACAAACAGATAAGCTCGATGCCTTCCTACGGAGCAGCGATGCGCGGAGGCGCGGCCTTTTGTATGGTGGCCATTTCCGATAAGGAGATAGGTTCTCCCTACGTAGATAAGTGCGATACTTTGTTTGTCTTCAATCAGCCTTCCTGGGATAAATTTAAGAGCAGAGTAAAAAAAGGAGGGTTGGTTTTGTTGAATTCTACTTTAATTAAAGAGCAATCAGCGCCTTCGAACGTAAAAATCCGCAGGGTTCCTTTTACCCAAATAGCGGCTTCCTTGGGCAATGTGCGCGTGGCCAATATGGTTGCTTTAGGGGTTTTTTTGAGAGAAAAAAATATTTTAAAGCGCCGGACTATTTCTGCAGTTCTTTCAGAAATTGCCCCCGCGCATAAATTGCATCTATTGGAGCTTAATAAAAAGGCCCTGCAAAAAGGATATCAAGGATGATTCGCGTTCGCTTTGCGCCCAGCCCTACAGGTTTTCTGCACATCGGAGGGGCCAGGACGGCTTTATTTAATTGGCTGTTTGCCCGCCATCATCAGGGAAAATTTATTTTAAGGATTGAAGATACCGACAAAAACAGGTCAAGCAAGGTTTTTCTGGACCAGATATTAGAAGACCTAAGCTGGCTTGGCCTCAATTGGGACGAAGGGCCTTATTTTCAAAGCAAGAGAAGTTCATTATATCAAGAATATGCGCAGAAACTCTTAAAGCAGGAACAGGCCTATAATGAAGGTAAAGCCGTTATCCTGAAAATTCCTCCGAAGCCTTTTGAATTTGTGGATTTAATCCGCGGGCCGATTAAGTTTGCCGCAGGCAGCTTTAAAGACCAGGTCTTGATAAAATCCGACGGCACGCCGACATATAGTTTTGCCTGCTGTTTAGACGACTACGAAATGCGGATTACCCATGTTATTCGGGGCGAAGACCACATTTCCAATACCCCCAAACAAATTGCAATTTACGAAGCCTTGGGATTTAGCCTGCCGGCATTTGCCCATATACCTTTAATTGTAGCCCGGGACCGCTCGCGCCTCTCCAAACGAAAAGGGGCCAGCCCCCTTTCTTATTATCGGGAGCAGGGGTATCTTCCCCATGCATTATTTAATTTTTTAAGCCTTTTAGGCTGGTCTTTAGGCGCCCAGCGGGAAATTGCCTCGCCGGAAGAGATAGTACAGGAATTTACTCTGGAAAGGGTGCTTAAAACCGCTGCCGCATTTAATCCGGAAAAGCTGGAATGGATGAACGGCCAGTATATTCAGGGCGTAGATGCGCAGAAATTGACTGAGCTAATCGTTCCTTTTTTAGTTCAGAAAGAATATCTGCAAAAAGATTTTGACCGCAATTGGTTGTCTGAGGCGGTCGAATTGTTTAAGCCGAGACTCAAGAAGCTTTCCGACTTTCCCGAACTGGCCGATTTCTTTTTTCAGGGAAAAATTGACTTTACTGCCGAGGCAAAAAAGTTTTTGCTGGAGAAAAAAAAGGCAAAGGAGATTTTCGCTAAATTAATCAAAGATTTAGAGGCGCTTAAGCCTTTTGATGCGCAGGCAGTAGAGGACGTCTGCCGTCGATTGATTGCGCAAGAGAATATCCGTTCAGGGGAGCTCATTCATCCGGTCAGGGTAGCGCTTACAGGCAAGAGAGTGGGGCCGGGCTTATTTGAATTAATGGCAGTTTTGGGCCGAGAAAAGGTGTTAGCAAGACTCACTGAAGCAATGAAACTAAATGACTAATGCCTAAATCCGAATGACTAATGAATGTCCAATGCTCAATGGCCAAATATAAATAAAAAACTTAATTTCGTCATTGAAAAATTCGTCATTCAAAAAAGGAGGCGGTAATGGTGGAGGAGAGGAGGAAATATATTCGCGTTCAGGCGCCGATAACGGTTACTTATAAATTAAGCGGCAAAAAAATCGTAACCCACAAGACCGTCACTAAGGATTTTAGCGAAGGAGGTATTCGTATTCCCGTATATGAGAAATTGAAAGCAGGCACTCCTTTGAAATTACACATTGAAATTCCTTCTGATACAATTCCTGTCTTTGCTCAAGGCGAAGTGGTCTGGATCAAAGCCTTGAGCACTAAAGAGGGCAGAGAAATTTATGATGCAGGCGTGAAGTTTACCCAAATGCAGGCTTCTGATAAGGAAAGAATGGCCCAGACGTCCAAAGACTTCTTAAGTATGGGAAAAAAATATCGGGCAGGATAAATATAATGCCCTGTAGTGTAATCGGTAACACGATTGATTCTGGATCAATTATTCTTGGTTCGAGTCCAAGCAGGGCAGCCATACCTTTCAAGCGTCATTGCGAGGAGGGCCAAAAGCCCGACGAAGCAATCCCATTCTATAGCGTAACTTCCTGATAATTAAGGAGGTTACGCCTTTCTTTATAAAACACTTGACACCTGTAAATCTTTACAGTATACTTATGTTAGCCACAATAAAGGCAAGAGTTATGAAAAGTTCGGTACTTACAAAACGCCAGGAGCAAATATTTAACTTTATTGTATCTAGCATAGATGATCTGGGGTATCCTCCATCTATTCCCGAGATTCAAGAGGAATTTTCTTTCAAGTCTCCAAACGCGGTTCAGGATCACTTCAAAGCTCTTGAGCGCAAAGGTTATATTTCTCGGCGTCCACATAAGTCAAGAGGAATTGAAGTATTAACTCATATCGCCTTAAAAGACAGTGGTAACGGCGACAGCAGGAAAATACCCATAATAGGAAATGTAGCAGCAGGAACTCCTATTCTTGCCCGGGAAAATATAGAGGGGATGCTTACTATTGATAAGACACTTGCAAAAACATCCAGCGGTGTTTTTGCCTTAAGGGTCAAAGGCGATAGCATGATTAAGGCCGGTATTTTAGATGGAGATTGCGCTATAGTGTATCAACAACCCACAGCAGAGAATGGAGAAATAGTAGTGGCATTAATAGATGACGAGGCTACGGTTAAGAGATTTTACAAAAAAAATAGTAAAATAAGGCTGCAACCCGAGAATGACTCAATGCAGCCAATAAATGTTGACCTAAAAGATAATAGTGTTAGAATAATCGGTAAGGTAGTAGGCGTGATACGGAAAATATAATAAGGTAGGGGAATATGCCAGTTGCAGAGCAAAAAACTAAAAACCCATTGAACATCAAACTCCAATGCGAGAAAACGAAGCGCGGAGAAAACCAGTTTACTTTTTTAGGAGCTCTAGGTTTATCTACCCTGGAACAATTGCCAGATATTCATCCTACAACCATATTGCCAAAGATAAAAGTAGGGGGAAATGGCAAAAAAGATGGCTTACTGCAAATTCAGAGTAGAAGATATTTGGGCAACAAATTCAAATTGCTAAGTTTTATAGAAAAAATTGTTAAAGAACATTGCGGAGAATATAAAAGTTTTTGTGATATATTTGCCGGCACAGGAGTGGTTGGGAGTAAATTTAATGATGATTCTAAAAAGATAATTAGCAACGAGCTGCTTTATAGTAATTATGTTTCCTTATATGCGTGGCTTGCTCCAGGGCAATTTGACAAAACAAAAATATCCGAATATATTCATATGCTAAATAACATTTGTTTGAACGGAGACAATTATGCTTCGCGTCACTTTGGGGGAGCATATTTTACAATGGAAAACGCGAAGAAAATAGGGGTTATTAGAGAGAAGATAGAAGAATTAGATCTTAATCTCAAAGAACGAGCTATTTTACTAACTTCCTTACTTTACGCAATAGATAAAGTAGCTAATACATGCGGCCACTACGACGCTTTTAGGAGGACTCTCGATACCACCGCACCAATTAAGTTATTAATACCAGATATAAAACAAGAAAGAAACTGGCAAAATGAGATTTATCGTGAGGATGCAAATAAGCTAATACGAAGGATAACAACAGATATTCTTTATGTTGATCCTCCTTATAATTCTAGACACTATTGCGATAGCTATCATTTATTGGAGAATATCGCAACATGGAAGAAGCCGAAAGTTTTTGGTATAGCTAAGAAAATGTTACGGGATGATTTAAAAAGTCAATATTGCTTGAAAACAGC
>CAZPSS010000002.1:0-17545 GCA_964589565.1 uncultured Planctomycetia bacterium | reverse complement strand
TAGCTAAGAAAATGTTACGGGATGATTTAAAAAGTCAATATTGCTTGAAAACAGCCGCAAGGGCTTTCGACGATTTAATAAGCAATGCAAATTGTAGATATATCCTTGTTTCTTATAATAATATGGCAGAAAAGGGAAACCAGCGTTCCAATGCAAGGATTAAGGATGCAGAGATAGTTAGAATCCTTTCAAAAAAGGGTAAAACAGAGATCTTCGAAACTAATTTTAAAAGTTTTACAACAGGTAAGAGTGCTATAGAAGGACACACAGAAAGAATCTTTTATTGTAAGGTGGCAACGTAAGATGAGACGCCCTTTAATATCAATGTCAACAACCGTAAGAAATCCTGAAAGACTTCAAGGGTTTCTTGGCGTATTAAAGCAAATAGAAGGTGAGTTTTTTAATTCAGCTACGCAGGAAAAATATCAAATATTACTTATAAAATATAGGCTCTACCTGCCTACTAAGATTCCTAAGCAATACATTGATTTATTCAAAAATTCTGCCGAAGATATTACCTACGATATTGCCGAAAAAATATTTAATGCTCAGAAATATGAAGATCCACCTATGCGTGGGAGACAATCAGTTAATCCTTTGAATAAACTGGGGTTTTGTATTGCTAAGGAAAGTCTGGGAGCAGTTAGAATAACACGGCTTGGAAATCTTTTTTTATCGGACAATGCGGATATTGGTTACATATTCTTTAAAAGTATGCTTAAATTACAATTGCCAAATCCATTGTCAGACGATTTTACCAGTAAGCAGGGATTCAATATACGTCCGCTTATTGCAACTATGCACTTAATAAGAGCGGTTTCGGGATTAACTCAAACAGAGTTTTCTTTGTTTGTTCCAACCTTAACCAATTATAGAAAGATCAAATCTTACGCCGAACTTATTTGCAAACGGCGGGCACTAAAAGGGCAGAAGGGAATCGAATCTTTTGATAAAAAATTCCTGAAAGGTTTTTACAAAAGCAAAACTTTAACCGATAAACAATTGAGTAATCCTTTTGAATATGGCGATAATTTAATGCGATATTTTCGTTTGACAAAATATTTTCAAATTGCAAAAGGACCGTTTGGAGGGTGGAGAGTCAATCTTGAACCGTCCAGAATTAAAGAAACAGAACAGCTTTTATCGCTTTATGATGGGGCTGCGATGAACTTTGAAAACCTTGATAAATATATTGAATACTTGACTGATATTAATCAACCGGCTTTGCCTTGGGAATTTGATGCGATAAAATCCGCTGATATCATTCGTTCATTAACTAAACTCGTTAACAGAGATTTCGAAAACCTTAATGATGAGAATCAAATTGGGGTAAAAGAAAAACACGAAGCTCTAACAAATATTGATTTGGCGGATGTAGGTTTTAAAGAGCTTAAAATTTTGATAAATAATTTGCGTGCTTTTCGACTGGAAATTATTCAGCTTGCAAAGGATAGTAAGTTAAAAAGAAATATTGAAAAATTGAAGTTTATACTCGCTGATTTAAAAGATAAAAAGAAGCTACGGAAGATAGACCCTGTTGGATTTGAATATTTAATTGCTGAGTGTTTTAAAATTATAGATGATGAAATTGGAATTAAACCCAATTGCGTTTTAGATGATAATGGTGATCCTATAGGTTTTGCTCCTGGTAATCGTGCGGATATTGAAGGTTACTACAACTCATTTAACAGCATTTTCGAAGCCACTCTGGATGTTTCACGTCACCAAGTTTATCGGGAAAGTATCCCTGTAATGCGTCATCTGAAAGATTTCAGTATTAAAAACCCTGATAAGCCTTCTTATTGTATTTTTATCGCGCCTAAGATTCATGACGACACAGTTAATTACTTTTGGTATGCTGTAAAATTTGGGTTTGAAGGAAACCGTCAAAAAATTGTTGCGCTGGACTTAGAGCATCTCATTGAAGTTTTAGAGTTCTTTATTAATGTGGTTGGAAGAAATAAGACATTTGGTCATCATAATCTAAAAGTTCTATTTGAAGCAGTGGTGGCAGATGCTGACTCTAAAAATTCAAGTGTTGAATGGTTTAGAAATGTTTCTACGCAAATCAAAGAATGGCAAGAGACTTGGGCATGAAAATTAAGACCAATCATATTTATCATGGAGATTGCATTGAGATTATGTCCAAATGGCCGGAGAAGAGCATCAATCTTATCTTCGCAGATCCACCATATAACCTATCTGGAACAAAGTTAGAATGGCGCGGGAATAAAACCGGCGGCGATTGGTTTAAGATGAATGAAGATTGGGACCAAATGAGCGAAACCGAATATATGGATTTTAGTTATAAATGGCTTGAGCAGGCAAAAAAAGTTTTAAAAGATAATGGCTCGATTTATATCTCTTGCACTTATCACAATATAGGCGAATTAATTATTAATTTAAAAAAACTTGGTTTTAAATGCCTTAATATAATTACCTGGTATAAAAATAATTCTATGCCCAATATGACCAAGAGGCAATTTACCCATGCCTGCGAATATGTCCTTTATTTTGCAAAAGGGAGTGGTTGGACATTTAACTACAATAAAACAAAACAGATAAACCCGGAAAAGACAAAGGAAGGTGCCCCTAAGCAGATGAGAGATTTATGGGTATTCCCTCTTTGCCAGGGCCAAGAACGCATTAAAGCACATAATGGCCGGGCAGCACACCCTACGCAGAAGCCGGAAGCGCTTCTTGAAAGAATTATCATAGCAAGTTCTAAGAAAGGAGATCTAGTTCTAGACCCTTTCTTAGGAAGCGGTACCACAGCCGCGGTGGCTAAAAAATTGGGCAGAAATTGGATTGGGATTGAGAGAAAGAAGGAATATGTTATTATTTCAAGAGAAAGGATGAAAAGAGAGCCTTAAAAAGTTAATAGAGTTAAGAGAAAGGAATATTTTTATGGTAAAAAAGACCGTGAAATTTAACGACAAAGGAAGCAAATGTTATTAAACGAAGTCAGCCGAAATATAACAAACAGGATAAGTAAAATAGCGGAGAACGGAAAATGGTAGCGAGGAGATGATGGAGATACCTTGGGTTATAGATGAACATACTAAAATTAAGCATCAGCTTTTGAATGATTATCTTGGAGTATGGATGCCGATTATGTATTCTCAGCAATCAAGAGTTGGAAAAGAGAAAAAATTAATTTATGTTGATGGTTTCGCAGGGCCTGGAGAGTATTGGAGTGATGAAACAAAAAGCTCAAAAGTGAAAGGATCACCCATAATAGCAGCAGAGAAAGCAAATAAATACATTGATGAAGATAGCACGCGGAAATTTTTAATTATTGCTATAGATAGTGATAAACGGTGCGTAAACAATCTTCGACCAATTTTGCAACAAATTAATAAACATGAGCAATCATGGCAAGTACTATATACTACTTTTGAGCAAGGAATGGATGAGTTGTTTAGATATCTAGAAGAAAATAATGCGCACATTGCTCCTACTTTCTTTTTTATCGATCCATTTGGATATTCCGGGTTTACCATGGAAACAATGGAACGTATTCTCAAGCATCCTCGCACAGAATTATTTATTAATTTTATGCATTATGATATTAATCGATTTTTACAGACGGACCATTCTCAGCAGCATCTGCAATCTTTGTTTGGATGCGATGAGTATAGAAATACTATGAATTTGAACTCTGATAGAAAAACCTCATATTTAGTAGATCTATATTGTAAAAAACTTAAAGAGAAAACAAATGGACTATATATTCTTCCTTTTAGAATGAATACACCTGGTCAAGGGAGACGTCCCAGATACTTTTTAATACATGTATCACAGCATATAAAAGCTTTGAAGGAAATGAAAAATAGAATGGCGAAAACATCGTCTCAATCATTTCGTTTTGAAGCTATTGGGCTTGATCCTTACCGTCAGTTGGATTTATTTGAACCATCTGGAGAAGCAATTCTGCAAGATAAAATATTCCAATTTATTAATCGTGATTTGAATAAAACCATACTTTATGAGAATCTTGAGAATTGGGCATACCAATCGACTAGTGGAATAGCTCGAGAGATAAAACAGGCATTGAAGGCCCTTGAAAATAACGGAAAGATTAAAATTGAAAGGAAACCCCGGCAAAAGACTCATACTGTAAATAATGGAGCACTTATTCGGTTAAAAATAAAGGACTGAAAGATGGGCGTAAAAACTAAAATCGAATGGACAGAATCAACATGGAATCCGGTGACTGGTTGCTCAAAGATCAGTTTAGGTTGTAAAAATTGTTATGCTGAACGAATGGCAAGAAGATTGCAAGCTATGGGTCAAGCGAATTATCGCAATGGTTTTGAGTTGGCCTGCCACGAGCATGTGCTTGAATTACCTCTTAAATGGAAGAAACCTCAGACTATTTTTGTGAATTCAATGAGTGATTTATTTCACGAGGATGTGTCAGATGAATTTATCCAAAGAGTATTTGATGTAATGAATCGTGCTCCAAGGCATACATTTCAGGTGTTAACCAAACGAGCAGAACGATTGGCAAAGGTTTCTGATCTTTTGCCATGGGGGGAGAATATCTGGATGGGGGTTAGCGTTGAAAATGCGGTCTATAAGTCCCGGATAGATCTTCTTCGTAAAACCAAAGCACAAGTTAAATTTATTTCATTTGAGCCTTTAATTGATAACGTCGGCAAATTGAATTTGCGGGGAATAGACTGGGCAATTGTGGGCGGTGAATCTGGGCCTCTGGCAAGGTATATGTCGCCTGAATGGGTTGCGGATCTCAGAGATCAATGCATGGCTCAAAAAGTGCCATTTTTCTTTAAACAATGGGGTGGTGTTAATAAGAAAAAAGCGGGACGCTTGCTTGATGGTCGCACTTGGGACGAAATGCCGCAATTAAAAGGAGTCCCAGATCTTTTCTTAGGGAATTACAGGGAATTACAGGGACAAATTACAGGGAATTACAGGGAGAATTACAGCAGAATTACAGGGAGAATTACAGGGACACATTACTTAATTATTGACTTATCGGATAGATAGGTATTGTGTCCCCATAATTCAGGAGGGTTTGTTGCAGAAGAAAAATGCGAGGGGTTGAAGTATGGACAGGATTAGGGAGTTATGCTATAATTTAGGGGCACATAATCCAGGCAGGGCAGCCAACCTTGACGCTCAGGCGAACAAAAAAACAGCAAGAATTATAAAATCAATTGTTAGAATAGCTATAATTATTTTTCCAGTTGTTTTTTGACGATGGTTTGAAAATGATACTCATGGGTGGGGAGGTACAATACTTACAGTCGGAACGTTGGCTATAGTATTTTTGTTTATGCTATATGATGGTTTGGAATAATTTTTAGGCGGAGCGACATTATGTCATTTAGTCCAAAATACACGATAACAGATAAAATCTTGAATAACCTTACGGCTATTGCTTCGGCACGCGAAATTATCGAGCAAGCGTGTTTGGTACCTAAATGGGAAGCGAAATTAAGACGGCAGGCGTTACTTCGCAATACCCATTCATCAACCGCAATTGAGGGTAATAAATTAAGCCTTGAGCAGGTTGAGGCATTATCTGAGGGCAAAGACGTTACCGCCACAAATAAGGATAAACAAGAAGTTTTGAATTACATAGAAGCATTAGAAAAAATTCCAGCTCTTGCCGAAAAAGGAAAGATAAAGGCAGCGGATTTATTGAACATCCATAGAATTTTAACTAAGAACGCAATGCAGAATGTTTCAGATTCAGGCACTTTTAGAAACAGACAAGTTTTTGTCGGCAAAAGAATTTTTGACGGCACGACTTTTAAAGAAGTCGTGGAATATATGCCGCCAAAAACGGAAGAAGTGTCGCAGCTTGTTGAAGAATTTATAGATTGGCTCAATCTCGATAAAACAGGGGACATTAATCCGGTTTTAATAGCAGGGATTGTTCATTATGAGATAGCAGGAATTCACCCATTTATTGATGGTAATGGCAGAACCGCTCGGTTATTCGCCACGTTAATTCTATACTTAAGCGGTTTTGATCACAGAAGAATTTTTGCTCTTGATGATTATTATGACAGGGATAGACAAGCTTATTATGGCGCGCTAAAAACAGCCCAGCAAAGCAGTGGCGATATTACGCAGTGGCTTGAGTATTTTACAGAGGGAGTTGTATATTCGGTCAAGGAAGCTAAAGATGCGGTGTTGAAAGTCGGCTCTAAAAAGAAGAATGGGCAGAAGACTCAGATTGCTCTTACGCCAAAGCAGATGAAAATCGTTGAATATATCAATATCCATGGTAAAGCAGCCAATAAGGATTTTCAAGATTTGTTTAAGATTTCTGCCCAAGCGGTTCATAAAGAGTTGACTAAGCTCGTTGACCTTAAGGTAATTAAGCCAGTAGGCGAAGGCAGGGCGTTACATTACGTTTTGGTATAACCCGTTAATCCAAATGCGGTTGTCAATTGGTTGATGATTTGGTTGATGATTAGGTTGATGGTTTTAAGCCGGATGGTTGCCTAAGTAGATAAAACCCCGTTAAAAAAGAAAAAGGGACACATTCCATCTTAACGCAATGCAAACCTACAAGCTTTCCCCTTCTACATTAAGCCTCTTCCGCGAATGCCCACGGTGTTTTTGGCTTGAAAAAGTTAAAGCCATAAAAAGGCCGCGCGGTATATTCCCATCATTGCCCGGGGGAATGGATTTAGTTATCAAGAAATATTTTGATAAGTATCGTTTAAATAACGAGTTGCCTCCCGAAATTCAGGGCAAGATAACAGGAAGGCTCTTCCCGGATATCGCAACTTTAGAGAAATGGAGGAATTGGCGCAACAGTGATTTGCGCTATGAGGATAAAAGTTCAAATGCCATCTTGATAGGCGCCTTAGACGATTGTCTTGTGGAAAACGATTATTATATCCCCCTGGATTATAAAACAAGGGGATATGAATTAAAGGATGACCCCAGGAAATATTATCAAAATCAGCTTGATTGCTATTGTTTGATGTTAGAATCCTGTGGATTTAAAACAAAAGGCCTGGCATATTTACTTTATTATTGGCCCGAGGAAGTGCGGCAGGAGGGTATTGTAAAATTTCATGTTGAGCCGATAAGAATAGAGACCAATATCGAGTCGGCCAAAAAAATAGTGAGGGATGCTGCTATTCTGCTGGCGTCTCCGATGCCAAAACCAAGCAGCGCTTGCGAATTTTGTAACTTGGTTGCAAAAAGAAAAGATGAGCAAAAACCAATGAAGAAAGATTTATTTTTATAGAGACAGGATTAGACACGCATGCTATAATTTGAAAAGTTGCGCGGGTGGTGAAATTGGTAAACACGCAAGGTTGAGGGCCTTGTGACCGAAAGGTCGTGCGAGTTCAAATCTCGCCCCGCGCATCAATTATTTTCGCATATCCTTCACATAATTGCTTTTCTTTTTCTTCTTGGCATATTCCTTTAATTCTGCGCCGATTCCGGCAACCTGGGCTACGTGAGTAAACTTGAGGTGTTCATTGGTGACTACGCCTATAGAAACAGTAATAAGCTCTGCCTTAACAGTCTTTCCTTGCCTGTTTTTTCCGGTAATATATCCCTTTTCCCGGTCTCGAGGGTTATAAAGCCCTTTTGTTACCTCATCAAAATCCTTGACAATTTGTTCGCAGATTTGAATAATCGTCGCCAGGGCAGTAACTATTACAAAGTCGTCTCCCCCGATATGCCCGAGAAAGTCATCGGAGCTGCCTTTTTCTTCCACAGCTTTGATTACCACCCGGGCAGTTTGTTGGATAATACGGTCTCCCCAGGTGAAGCCGTATTTATCATTAAAGATTTTAAACTTATCCAGGTCAACATAGCCAACGGCGAATTTTTCTCCGCTTTTGATGCGCCTGTCGATTTCGTTGAAGATGGAGACATTTCCGGGAAGGCGGGTTAAAGGTGAGGCATCCAAATCCCTTTGACTGCGCCTAAGAGTTGTGCGTATCCGGGCCAGGAGTTCCTCAGGCTCAAATGGTTTGACCATATAATCGTCGGCTCCTGCGTCTAAACCCTGGACTTTATCTTTTACTTCGCCTTTGCCGGTTAACATAATTATGGGCATATGGCGCAGCAGGACGTCTTTCTTTAATTTCCGGCAGAGGCTGGGGCCGTCTATTTTGGGCATAACATAGTCTAAGATGGCTAGGTCCGGAGGCCTTTCATATACTTTATCCAGGGCTTCCTGGCCGTCGCGGGCCTCCACGACTTCGTATTCCTCTTCGGGAATGGTAAGGCGCAATACATCTAAAATGTCGGGGTCGTCGTCGACAATTAATATGCGTTTTTTTGCCATTTATCCTCACTTCGTTCGGAAGATTACAGTTTACAGATAACAGAATTTATATTTTTCTGTACTCTCATGCTTTAGGCAAGATAAAACTAAATGTAGTGCCTTTGCCGGGCTTGCTCCTTGCCCAAATTTTTCCTTTATGTGCTTCCACAATGCGTTTAACCAAAGGTAATCCCAGGCCCGTTCCCTTTAGTTTTTGGTTAATCGCATTATCTGCGCGATAAAATTCTTCAAAAATACTTACCAGGTCTTCTTCGGTTATACCTATCCCTGAGTCCGAAACATCTATTTGCAAAAAGCCTTTATTTTCGCCGGCCTTGATAGAAATCTTTCCTTTTTCGGGAGTGAACTTAATAGCGTTGCCTAATAGATTTGTCAAGACTCTTTCTAAAGGGGCCTTATCGGCAAGACAGGCAGGAAGCCCTTTGGGAATATTTTTGCTAAGCTGAATGTTCTTTTCTTTAATTTGCGGCGCTATTATGTCTATTGCTTCATCCACTACACCTTGTAAGTTCAGCTTTTCTAATTTCATTCCTGCTTTTCCGGATTCAATCCTTGAGATATCCAGAAGGTCGTTGATAAGTTTGGTCAGGCTGTCGGAATGTTTGTCAATTTTCCCCAGGCGTTCTTTGACCGCCTCGGGCACCGCCCCCAATTTTCCGGCCATCAGGATAGCGGCGTAGCCTTTAATGGAGGTCAGAGGTGTTCGTAATTCGTGTGAGACAGCGGAGACAAATTCCGATTTTAATTTATCTATTTTTTTAAGCTTTTCATTGGCCATGGCCAGCTCTTTGGTTCTCTGCGAGACCCGTTGTTCCAGCTCCTGATGGGATTGCCAGAGTTCTTCATAAAGCCTGGCGTTTTCTACACCGCCGGCTATCTGTCCGGCCAGAATGGAAAGGATTTCCAGGTCTCCCTCGGTAAGGCGGACATAAGGCAGGTCGTTACCCACAATAATACAGCCTACTTTTGCTTCCTGGGATATAATGGGCACTGCGCAAAAAGAAGCCAGCTTAAGCAGCTGCCGCAATTCTTTTTTTTCTGCATTCAGGAGGACGGTTTCATCCGCCAATATAGCCTGGTGGATTTTGTCTAAGATATTCTTCCCGCCCAAATATGTTTTAATTTTTTCCTGTTCTTCGGCCGTATATCCTACGGCTACAGGAAAAGAAAATGTTTTTGCCTCTTTTCCGGACAGGATAATTACCCCTTTATCGAAGCCCAGCTCCGAGATGAATGACCTGTCAATCCGGGAGAATAACTTTTCTCTGTCGAAAGTGGAGCTAATGGCTTGGCTGAATTTATGCAAGGTATAAAGGCTATTTATCTTTTTATCTAATTCTTCCTGTGTCTTGTTAAGCTCCAGATCTTTTTTCACGATAATCTTGGCCTGTTCGTCTAACTCGTCATAGGCCTTCTTTAGTTTATCTAAAGACCGCTGCAGGTTGAACCTGGCCTTCCTGTGCCTTTCGGTAAGAATAACCATATAAATAAAAGCAGCAATAATTATAGCGCTGGCTACAGCAAAAACTACAGATATATTTAGATTAAATATATTCATCTTCTTTTTCTTTTATGCTTGCTTTCGGCCAGGCACAAGACCACCACTGTTTCGGTATGAAAATAGGATTTACCGATGTATCTTTGCGCCCTTAAAGGCGCTTGTTCCCCATAGCTATAAAATCCGACTATCGGGGCAGCTTCACCCAAGGTCTTTTTAATCACTTCAATTTCTTCTGCGGCATGCCTTCCTAAAATTCTTTTCCGGGCTATGGAATCAAAAATAATTACTGCTTTAATCTTGGCGTCTTTGAGGTCTTCTTTAGCCCTTGCGGCGGCTTCTCTGGCGGCATTTAAGACCCCCTCTTTGTCGGCAATCATCAAACGCACGCAAGAACCCTGGGGAACTTCCGCAGCGCACACCAGCGCCCCTTCGGGCGTGGCACGAACGGTATACCTGATAAGATATTCCTCTTCATCGGGTATGGACATACCCAGGGGGTAAACTGTGCCGATTTTTGCCCAGCTAAGCTCCTTTAGTTTTTGAGCCTCTTGGCCAAAATAATCCCGGTAGATTGCCAGTGCCTCTTTTCCGTCGAGCTTTTCAATGATATTGCCGCGGGCTTTAGTAACTTCGTGGGCTTTGCCGATGGCGCCCCAGCCGTGCCTTGTGCCGATACCTATGGAGACCTCTCCCCCGAATAAAATTCCCACCACCGAGTCGCTAAAGACCTTATCATGGTAATATTGGTAGGTTTTTTGAAAGAGATAATCATCGCCCGCTGAGCCGCCCACAATGGGAAAACTTGTTCCCAAAACTTCCTGCGCGCCCCTGATTACATCGGTGCCGTTTCCGGATAAACCATCGGGAAACATAACGAAAAGGTGTCTGCTGTGTAATTTTGCTCGAATTGCTTCCTGGGCACACTTTTGTCCTGCAGCGCGCGCATCATGGGAAAGGCCGCAGCCTAAACCTGTAGAGAAGCCTAACGTAGAGGACTTAAGCCCCATTACCGCCAGAGAATTTCTTAAGCAGCCCGCGGTAGTTATTTCTCCGGCGCTTGAGCAGCCTATTATAGTGGCATTTTGGCAGACAGACTTGAGGCCTTGAAGAAGGCTCTGTTGGTCAAATTTCACCGAGGCAAAGACTATCAGGAGGTCCAAAAAGTCTTCCTGGGCCTTTCGGCAGACTTCTCTTGCCGCTTCCTGGCCCGCCAGGAATGCATCAGGATTTTCGCTTGTTCCTACTCCTGCTTGGATAGACATAGGCTTAGTTTACAGCAAGAGCACGGCTTAGTCAATATATTTTGTTTGACTTTCTCGCCTCTTTTTTATAAACTAGGTACTGTTTGAGACAGTTAGGGCCCCATCGTCTAGCGGCCTAGGACATCGCCCTCTCACGGCGAAAACACGGGTTCAACTCCCGTTGGGGCTACCATCACTACGGATACTATTATAACTTAAACAGCCGCATAGGGCTACAAGAATTAAGGGAAGTTAGGATATTCCTGAAAAGGAGTATTTTAGCTTCCCTTTTTTATTTCCCCTTTTCACCCCAAAGCATAGTTAAAATTTTTAACTATGCTTTAAACAGGGCATTGTTAAGAATCTTAACTCTCATAATACATATTAAATAGATATAGAAATAGAAGACTTAAACTATGAGAAAACTTTATCCCTTTGGCTGGATAGACCGCGACCTTAAAGACTTAGGGTTTTTAAAGGAAATGTCCGCATCAGCCGCAAAGCTTTACATTCTCTATATCCTTGCCGGCGGACCCACAGGAAGAAGCGACTACAGCACAAAGGCCTTGATGAAGGCAACCGGCCTTTCCAATGTAACAATCTATAAAGCCCGGCAGGAACTCCGAGATTTAGGCCTTATAACTACAGAGAAAGAGATGGTTCATGGCCGGAAGAACAAAAAGCCAAAGGTATGGGTAGAGCTCCAAGACCTTCCAGTTGACAGGGTAGAGCTCAAACAACGCCGAGCCACTGCCCACAAACAGCTTACCACCAAGAAAATCAGGAAAAGAAGAGCCGAATTTACTGAGCAGGACAAACTTTCCTGCGAAAGGCAGTATATCCCGCCAACTTGGCTAAAAGAAGCCTTTGCAAGGGCAAAAAATAATGTTTAACCTAAAACACTGGCTCAACCTCGCCACAAACCCCCAAACCCACATCTGGATAGACGCCCTTCTCATCAAAGAAACCCCCAAAGTCATCTTAATCGAATTTGACAACAGACAAATCTGGCTTCCCAAAGCTTGGATTTTAAGAATTAAGCGTAGCAAACATCGTCATTGCGAACTCCGAAGGGGTGAAGCAATCTCCATCAAAATATCTCAATACCACTGGGGCAACAGATGCCGCTAATATCTTATTGAAAATTTCACTTCACATTTATTTTTATTTGTGATATCATTCTAACAGTATAACAGTACTAAATGCCAAGGGGGGAATCATGCTCAGAAACCTTATAATAGTAATTCCTTTAATATTTTTACTTGGATGTGCCTCAGCGGGTTATCATAGAGGTGAACTGCGTGATGATACCGGGAACAGACTAACAGTAGGAACTGTACAAAGAGAAATTACTGTTGGGATGTCGGCCGCACAAGTTGCAGAAAAATTGGGTTCTCCTAATGTTGTGACGACTGATGAGGAAAGGCGAGAAGTGTGGATATATGATAAAATAGCTAGTGAGGTGCTATATTCCGAAAGCGGTGCGGGATTAAAATTCTTGATTTCAGGAAGGTCTGGTGGCAAGACATCAACTCAAAGGACTTTAACAATTGTGATAAAATTTGACCAAGATAAAAAAGTAAGAGATTTTGCTTATCACACCTCTCGATTTTAGATATGATTAAAATAGTAAAAGCAAAAAAGTTTTTTAGTTTATTTTTAATTCCTTTCTTTTGCCTTTCTATTACAGGTTGCGCCACTACATACCCAAAAGATTTTCTTAAATTATCCGAGAATAGTCTTCAAATGCGGCAGTTACAAATGCGGCAATTTGAGACGACGAATGAGAAAGAGATCCTTTCCGCATCTGCCGGTGTCCTTCAAGATATGGGTTTCACTTTAGATGACAGCGAGACAGAGTTAGGTCTTATAGTGGCCTCAAAGGATCGAGATGCAACTAATGCAGGACAAGTTGCTATGGCATCTTTATCAGTCTTTTTAAGTGCATTGGGAGGTTCTTCATCAAGAGCATTTGATTACGTTGATAAGGTACAAAAAATTAGAGTGTCGGTTGTTAGTAAGCTAAATGCTGAAAAAAATAGGATAATAATTCGTGTTACTTTTCAGAGGGTTGTTTGGAATAAGAGGGGGGATCTCTCTAAGATGGAAACCTTAAACGACCCGGAATTATATCAAGGGTTTTTTGAGAAGGTGTCAAAGGCTATATTTCTTGAGGGGCAGAAAATATGAAAATGGGATATAGTATTTTGCCTATTTTGTTCTTTATTCTATGCTTATCAGGTTGTGCAACGACTACGCAACGCGTTCTTGATATAGAACAGAGCCAAGTTCAATTGCGCAGTATACAGACAAGGGCATTTGATACTACCGATAAGACAAAAATGCTTAGAGTAATCATAAGTACTTTACAAGATCTAGATTTTGTTATTGATAGAGCAAATTTAGATTTAGGTTCAGTGACGGCATCAAAATTTACAAATAACACAGTATTAAAGATGTCTGTCACAGTGCGTTCGAGAGGAGAGACACAATTATTAGTCAGAGCAAATGCTCAATTTGGAATAAAGGCTATTGATGATCCAGAATCTTATCAGGACTTTTTTAATGCTCTCGAGAAATCATTATTTTTAACTGCGCATCAGGTAGATTAATTTAACATACCCCTTCTTTTATTCTCATCGGAGCAGGCTTTAGCTGGTGAGCACCCGAGCCGTAGATAAAGTCTTATCCAAACGCCCGTATAATAGAACAATACGAGTGACCATTTCCAGGCACCACAATTCCAAATTCTATCAGAACTTTAAGGAAAAATTTTGCTTTTTTTAATTTTTGGCAGTATAATAAACACATAGGTGTCATTATGCAAAACTCGCCAATTGAATCCTATAGAACTATTTTTACTGCTGGATATGAAGGAAAAGAGATAGGGGAGTTTTTAGATTATCTCAATGGTCACGATATCCAGAGAGTAATTGATGTTAGGGAAATCCCGTTAAGTCGTAAAAAAGGCTTTTCCAAGACTGTTTTGCGACAGAGATTGGCGGAAAATGATATCGATTATGTCCATATAAAAGCACTCGGAAGCCCCTCGCATTTAAGAAAGAAAGTTTACCAAGACAAAGACTTCAATTATTTCTTTGAGAAGTACGAAGAGTACTTACAGACTTGCCGTAAAGAGTTGGAAAAGCTGCACAAAACCATAAACGAGAAATTATCCTGCCTCTTATGCTTCGAGAAAGAACATACCAATTGCCATCGCAGCGCAGTCGCCGATAGAATTAGCAGAATAAACGGCACGCCCCTCGAAATTAAACACATTTAAGAGCTTCCTATGAATGGCGAGACAAAGCGCATATTAGTTACAGTAAAGGCATATCCTAATTTGAGTAGAAAATATGGAGAGACTGTCTGTGTTGCAGGCATAGATCTGCATACCAATCAGTGGATTAGGCTATATCCTATTCCTTTCCGGGATTTAGATAGTGACCAAAGATTCAAGAAATATAACATAATAGAAGTAAAAGCAGCTAAAGCAAAGAATGACCATCGTCCAGAGAGTTATAAGGTCGATAGAAACACAATTAAGGTAGTCGGTAGCGTTGATTATAAACTCAATAAAGTTAATTGGGTTGAACGAAAGAAAGCGGTTTTACCGACTCTAAGCAAATCTATGTGCGAAATATTAGGTTTGTCACAGAGTGAGAGCAAGTCTTTAGGTATATTCAAGCCCAAGAATGTCAGTTTCTCTTGGGAAAAGGTTACTGCTGAAGATAAGAAAAAACGACAAACATATTATGCGCAACAGGACTTTTTGGAGAAGAAGAAAGACCCTTTAGAAGCCATTCCCTATGTATTTCGATATAGCTTCTTTTGTGCAGGTGAGAAGAATTGCCAAGGACATACATATGCCATTATTGATTGGGAAATAGCGCAATCATTCCGCAGTTGGAGGAGACGATACAAGACTACCGAAAAATTATTGGAGATGATTGAGAAGAAATGGATAGGGATGATATGCGCTCCCAAGAGAGATACGTATTTCTACGTAGGCAATCAACTGCGATTCCGCGATAACTTTATGATTTTAGGCACATTCTACCCTCCTAAAGCCAACGATTTGAAGTAAGACCCCCCTTTCTTTAATTACATTTCTTTAATCCTATATTGACTATTTTGTCTTTTTATAATAAGATATGTTGAGAGTTGTAGAGGGTTATAGGTGAATAATTTTAGGGAATATCTTAAGGTTAAAGAAGCCTCCGAAATATTAGGGGTTTCGGTTATGACGCTTCACAGATGGGATGCCAAAGGAAAGTTAAAGTCTTTCAGGCATCCCATTAATAATTATAGACTTTATAAGATGAATGAATTAGAAGAATTGTTAGAGAAGATTTCTAAAAGAGAGTTATAACAATGCCGGAACCAGATGCCAGGATAGTTATTTAGGTGCAACTAAGCGAAGGTTTTTTGTTTTCAAAGACACAGATTTGTGATATAATCCATAATTATGGAAATAAGGTTATTATATCAGTTAATCAACATGAGGTGATTTATGTCTATTAAAAGAAATTATGCCAAAAAAACTACGATAGAACTATCGGATAAACAGTATTTTTTTCTGAAAGAAAAAGTTCTTGCACTTCAGAAACAAAACAAAAGCGCATCCATTGTTTCTATCATTCGAAATTTAATAGAAAAAGACCGTGAAAATTGGACGAAGGAGAAGAAGTCTTATGGCGCGTAAACCAAACCAAGTCAAAAAGAAAAAGTTAGAGCAATATGAGCATAAAAGAAAAAGGCGGTTAAATAATCCGCCAGTGGGGTTGGTTACTCCGCAAACGGACAAGGATGCGCCGAAAAAGAAGTATAAATACGATCCGCATTTAGACCCACAGCTTATTTGGGCGGGTAAAGCCGAACATGCAAAGCTTGAAGTTCCAACAGTCTCCCTGCATGTTCACGAACGGATTGATCCACGCACGATTATTGAAGCGGTGAGAAAGAAAAACGGCAACGGCCAGCAACAATCGCTTTTCTCATTTGTAGAAGAAAACCCGCCTTTGCGTGAAGCGGTCGAGTTTTATAAACATAAGCATAATTGGTCAAATCGTCTCATTGCAGGTGATTCGCTTCTTGTAATGAACTCACTGTTGGAGAAAGAAGGTATGTCCGGCAAGGTGCAGATGGTGTATATGGATCCGCCTTATGGGATTAAATACGGCAGTAATTTCCAGCCGTTTGTGAATAAGCGTGATGTCAAGGATGGTAAAGACGAGGATTTAACATCAGAGCCAGAAATGATCAAGGCCTTTCGTGATACTTGGGAATTGGGTATTCATTCGTATCTGACATATATGCGCGATCGTTTACTCTTAGCAAAAAGATTACTTCATGAAAGCGGAAGTGTCTTTGTGCAGATTAGCGATGAAAATGTGCATCATATTCGAGAATTAATGGACGAGCTTTTTGGTGTAAAAAATTTTGTTAGTGAAATTATATATGTGAAAAGCACAGGCTTTGCATCTATTACGCTCGATAATGTTTGTGATGTAGTTGTTTGGTATGCAAAAAATAAAGAATCCCTTAAATATCGAAATCTCTATAAAGAAAAAGATATTAAAATGTTAACTTCTTATACACATGTTGAATTTTCCGATGGAACAATAAGGAAGTTAACGTCAAATGAAAAATTAGGTATCGATGTCTTGCCTAAAGGTGCAAAGGTTTTTTCTCCCAGTAATCTTACGTCAGATGGATGGAGCGAGAAAGGCTCAAAGCCATTTGAGCTAAATGGAAAAGAGTATCCAATTTCTGGGAATCGGCACTGGAAAACCACTCAAAATGGTTTAAAAGAATTAGCTGAAAAAAATCGCATATTTGTTGTTGGAAACACATTAAATTACAAACGATTTGTAGAAGATTTTCCTGTAATATCTTTGAATAATAATTGGAATGATATTCCTATGGGGATTGGCTTTGGAGATAAATGGTATATTGTTCAAACTCACACGTTGCCTCTCCAGCGTTGCATCCTTATGACTACTGACCCTGGTGATCTTGTGTTGGATCCTACCTGCGGAAGTGGGACAACTGCTTATATTGCGGAGCAGTGGGGACGCAGATGGATTACCTGCGATACATCACGCGTGGCAATGACTCTGGCTAAACAGAGGCTAATGACAGCACTTTTTGACTATTACAAACTGGCTCATCCTGATGAAGGCGTAGGAAGTGGGTTTGTTTACAAGACCGTTCCGCACATTACACTCAAGTCAATAGCTAATAACGAACCACCGACACAGGAAACTCTTTATGACCAGCCCTATGTTGATAATTCTAAGGTACGGGTAACCGGGCCTTTTACAGTTGAAGCCGTGCCTTCGCCTACTTCCAAAAGTCTTGATGAGTTGGAAGAAGACAACGCTTCCGATGTTTCCATTGCGCGTTCTGGCGAAACTTTACGCCAGTCCGAATGGCGGGACGAACTTCTTAATAACGGTGTGCGCGGTAAAGCTAAACAGTATCTTGAGTTTAGCCGCGTTGAGC
>CAZPSS010000001.1:33526-40010 GCA_964589565.1 uncultured Planctomycetia bacterium | reverse complement strand
AAGACTGCAAGGACCGCAGCATTTAACAAAGCTATGGCAATACAGGTCTGGCTAATGCCTAAAAGCGGCACGAGGAGCGCGCTTATTAAAAGCGCGCCTAAGCAGGAGCCAAGTAAATCCATTCCGTAGGTCAGGCCTGCTGTGCGCCCAATTATATTACTGTTCTTCACAATAATTTTATTGGCTAAGGGAAATTGAAATCCCCCCACAAATCCGGAAATAATCGGCAATACCGGAAAAATTATATTACTGCCTATCCAGCTAATAGAACTATTAGCAGTAGCTGCATTCAAAGTATAAAGGATTAAGGGTAGAATTATAGGATAAACAGAAATAGCCATCTGCGTCTTAATAAATAAACCGAAATCGTCCAAAGGCCGCTCTAATCTCTTTGTAATTAACCAGCTTCCCGACAGCAATCCTACCATAAAGAAGCTTAAAATAATACCTAATTTATAATAGAGATATCCGTAAATTATCTGAAAGGAAAGCAAAATTACAACCTGAAAACTAAGTTCGGTAAGGCCTGTGGCGGAAACAGCCAAAAGGACTATTTGCCTTTTTGCGCCAGCTTTTTTTCGGCGCCAAAACCCGAATGTTAGAATGGATAGATAAACCAGGGAGAAAAATGCCCAGAGGTTCCTTTCATTGACTTGAGAGAAAATCTTTCGCCAGGGTCTTGTAAAATAGGCGCTCCAGAGGACCATATTATAATAATAGGAAATGGGACGCAAGTCCCTGTTGACTTTCGCCTTTTTCTCCGCCTTAATCCTTCCCTCTAAGTATGCTACTCTGCCGCTTGACAATTTGTCGAAAAGATAATATTCGCGCACAAATTTAGTCCGGATGCCCCGCTTTCTTAAACGGCCCGACAGCTCCTTATAGTCGTAGGTTAAAATTCCTTCCCGGTCTGCGGCTAAAAAGTAAGCTGTGTCTCCGGGAATTACCTTGACTTCCTTAAAGACTTTTTTTAGGGTCTTGTGGATAGAAGAGAGAAGCTGCTGCTGCTCCATATTTAAGAAGTTTTCGGCAGAACTTAAGGAAAAAGAAAACACCCCGCGCGGCGAAAGACACTTTTTAACTTCCTCAAAGAACTCCCGCGTGTAAAACCTGTTTATCTGGGCAGTATAAGGGTCGCCTAAATAAACAATGATACTGTCGTAGCGGGCAAAATCCGGGGTAAATTTTGCCTGTTTGATAAAGAGGCGGCCATCCTGGTGGAATACAGTTAGGCGCGTATCTTTTAAGAAGCTGGTCATATCCGGCGCAAGGAACTGCTTTCCCAGCTCGATAACCTTTGGGTCCAATTCCACATAATGAAGCGCAGATACCGGATGCTTAAAGATTTCGCAAGCTAAGCCGGCTATTCCTCCTCCGACAAGAAGCACTCGCTTGGGGTTAGGCGTCTCTAAAAGGGCAAAATGCACCGCCTCCTCGCTTGAGGCAATATCCGGCACGGTAAATAGATACAGGCCGTTGCTGAAAAATGAATATTGCTCATTTCGCTTAGTAACTGCGAGGTTGCCATAAATGGAGTCTTGCGCCGTTAAAAGCGTAAAATGCCTCCACTGCCGTCTAATTGAGGCCTCTTTAAATTCTTTGGCCTTTTGACTAAACAGTAAAGCAAATAAAATTATAATTAAAGCGAGAGTTGCGCGCCTTGTAGCCGGAACAAACTTTGGTTGGATAAGTTTACGTTGCAGGAGGTATGCGGAAATAAGGTTAAGGCCGGCTAATCCCAACATTATGTATAAGGCATCAAAATAGCGGATAAAGAAAAAGCTTACCAGACACCCTCCCAGAACTGCTCCCAGCGCTTCCAGGATATACACCCGGCCTATTATTGTGGCTGCGCCTGCCCCGTTAGAAGCCGCCGCCTGTGGTGCATTACTTCTAACGGGGCTTGTCTTTGGGGGGTAAATACGGCAGGCCAGAGCAAAAAGAAACCCAAAAATAATACATATTAAAGAGAGGACAAGGAAACTAAATGCGGCCATCGGCAAAAAGCCGATAATCTCTCCGGGCAAAATCCCCAGAATAGCCCTTGCGTTCCTGAGCACAAAAGTGGAGCCAGCTAAAATAAAGGCCAAGATAATTTGAAGATTGGCAAAACAAAATTGGCGATTCTTGATTTTATCGGAAAATTTGCCTAACAGCCAGCTGCCCACCGCCCCCCAGAAAAGCCAGGCGCCAAGCATAAGCCCTAAAGAGATTTCATTGCCGTAAAAGACGACAATTAACTGGCGCAAAAGGACAATTTGGGCGCTCATCGCCGTAAAGCCGATGAGAAATATGCTAAAGAAGACAGTTTTTTTCATCTGTGTTTTCACCACATTCCCGGAATTAACCGGCCGCAGAATTTGCACTTTCCCTTAACAATATTGTTTTGCTTAATAGAAAACCCAAGCCTTTCGATAAGCAACGCCCGGCAATCAGGACAATAAGTATTTTCAGCAGAATGCCCGGGCATATTCCCGATATATACATATTTTAATCCTGCTTTTTCCGCCACCCGGCGCGCCTTCTCCAGTGTGCTAACAGGCGTAAGATACAGATTTTTTAATTTATACATTGGAGTAAAGCGGGAGAAATGAAGCGGAGTTTCCGCGCCCAAATTATCTCTAATCCAGATACACATTTTTTCAATTGTTTTCATATCGTCATTTAAGGTCGGCACAATCAGATTGGTTACTTCCAACCACACCCCTTCTTCTTTGAAGATCTTTAGAGCCTGCAAAAGAGGCGCGAGTTCCTGGCCGCAAACCTCCCGAAGATACTTCTTATCAAAACCCTTCAAATCCACATTAGCGGCGTCAATATATTTACAAAGCTCTCTTAGAGGCTCCTCATTAATGTATCCTGCGGTAACCATTACATTCCTCAGGCCTTTTTCTCTGGCGAGTTTAGCGGTATCCAGCATATATTCATAAAAGATTATCGGCTCCGAATAGGTATAGGCAATAGAAGAGCAGTTATTTTTTATTGCCTCTTCCACAACTTTTTGCGGGAGCATTTCAATATTATCGGTTTCTTCCGGCGGACGCTGGGAGATAGTCCAGTTCTGGCAGAATTTACAGCGCAAGTTACAACCGGCCGTAGCAATAGAGAAAGAAGCGCTTGCGGGCAGCATATGATAGAGGGGTTTCTTTTCAATGGGGTCAATATGGTAAGTGCAAGGATTTCCATAAACAAGAGTATAAAGCCTGCCTCCTTCAGCCTGCCTTACCCGGCAAGCCCCGCGCATCCCCTCCATCAAGAGACATCTGCGCGGACAAAGCTCACATTGCACTGTTTTTCCATCTATCTTCGTATAATACAGGGCTTCGCGCCTGCCGAGCAAAGATTGCTTCCAGGCCGCAGAGGCTAAAGTCTTCCCATTTAACCAGACATTCAGAAAAACACAGCCGGATATTGCCGCAAGAATTAGAATTATCTTTCGGATTGATTCTTTTCTCATTTATACACTGCTGGATAAAAAAAGTAAAGGCGAGGGTTAAATACCCACAAGACAAATGTTGTTTTCTTCAGCAATTTTGAGACAGGCGTCTTTCTCAAGAAGAAGCGTTTTCCCCGCCTCCATCGCCAAAACCGCACAAGATGCCGAAAGCAAGGAATCCAGTGTCTTTGGTCCCACAAAAGGAATGTCAAAGCGCATATCCTGGCGGGGCTTGCCCATTTTAACCACCACCGCTCCCGGCCCGGCTAAAGTACCTGCGCGCTTTATTGCCTCATCAGTGCCTTCTATCGCCTCAACAGCCAGGATGGCTCTATCTTTTACCACCACTGTCTGGCCGATATCTAAGCCAGCGATGCGTTTGGCTATACTTCTGCCAAAACGGATATCATTCCACTGTGAAGCTGAAGGTTCAATTTTACCTAAACTTCCGCGGCGGACAAGATAACTTTTTAAAAAAGTGGTGGAATCCAAAAGCCTAATTCCCATTCTTCTCAATATCCCGGCAATCTCCCCCAGCAAAGAATTAGCTCTTTTGTCTTTAACTTTCCTTAAGAATCTTTGCAGGCTTTCATCCATAGAGATATTCTTGTCAAAAATATGAGCAGGCCTGATCTGGCCGGCCATAACTACTTTTCTCAACTTCTCAGCTTTTAGAATCCGGAAAAACTCCTTAAGGTCGCCTACTCCAATCCAGTAGAGCTTGTGGACATAATTTTCCAGTTCAAGGGAGGTCTCCTCGCGTACGGATATGGCCACAATTTCTTTTCCTTGCGAGGCGGCGGCCCGGGCAAAAAGAATGGGAAACTGGCCGTTTCCCGCAATTAAACCAATGCGCTCTTTCATCACAATTATCTACAGACGCCCCTTTGGGAATTCTTGATAAAATTGAGCAGGTGGGTAATTTCAGGAAGAGCCGGCACCTCTTCCTCAACTTTCTTCAGGGCATGAGGAATGGTTAAACCAGAATTGAATAGAATGATGAAGGCATGCTTAAGATTACTTTTAACTTCACTGGTTATGCGATTGCGCTCAAGGCCAACCTTGTTTAAGCTGCGCACCCGGGCAGGATGCCCATCGCACATTGAATAAGGAGGGATGTCCTGAATAACTTTTGAGCAGCCCCCAACAATCGAAAGGCACCCAATACGCACAAACTGGTGAACCGCAGCTAACCCCCCGAGAATAGCCCTGTCTTCAATAAGGATATGTCCGGCCAAGGTACCTACGTTGGCCATAACCACGTGATTGCCAATTACACAGTCATGAGCAATGTGGGCATAAGCCATAATAAGATTGTTATTGCCCATAACGGTTTTATCGCTGGCTGAGGTGCCTAAATTTATTGTTACGTACTCCCGGATAGTATTATTGTCACCGATTATAATCTCGGTTTCCTCGCCCTGATATTTTAAATCCTGAGGGACGCTGCCGATTACAGCCCCGGTAAAAATCCGGCAATTACTGCCGATAGTAGTATTTCCCGTAATCAAACAATGGCTGCCTACTTTTGTCCCTGGGCCGATTTTAACCTCAGCCCCAATAATACTATAATGGCCCACTTCTACATCGGAAGCTAATTGGGCTTCCGGGGCAATTTGAGCAGTTGGCTGAATATTGGTTTTAATCATTTCTATTTTTAGTCACCAGGCTGAACATAAGGTCTGCTTCGGCAATTACTTTGCCTGCTACAAAAGCCTCGCCGCGAATCTGAATAATTCTTGATTTTATTCTCACCACAGTAACTTTCAAGAGAAGCTGGTCTCCGGGGACTACTGTTTTCCTGAACTTGACTTTGTCCATACTCATAAAGTAAGCGAGTTTTCCCCGATTTTCCGGCCGGGAAAGCATAAGAATGCCGGCAGTCTGAGCCATTGCTTCAATAATTAAGACCCCCGGCATCACCGGCCGGCCGGGGAAATGGCCGGTAAAAAATTGTTCATTGATAGTTATATTTTTGACACCCACGATATGCCTTCCTTCCTGAAACTCTAAGACCTTATCTACCAAAAGGAAAGGATAACGGTGCGGCAAAATCTGCATAATCTTCTCTATATCAAAGGGCGGCACTGCAGTTTCTATGTCTTCCCGGACAGCCGGTGCGGATAGCCCATATTTTTGTCCGGCTTTATCTAACTTTTTCAGGAAGTTGATATTTAAAGGATGCCCGCTTTTTACCGCCACCACGTGAGCTTTAATAGAAGGGGCCAAAAGGCACATATCGCCAATTAAATCCAAAACCTTATGGCGGGCATATTCGTCGGGAAAAGTAGGTTTGCCTTTGACAGCGCCGCCTTTACCGACAACAATGGTATTGTCTACCGTTGCCCCTTGTCCCAATCCCTGGGTGCGCAATTGTTTAACTTCGCTTTCCAAGCAAAAAGTCTTGCAAGGGGCAAGCTCCCGGGCAAAAGTTTCCTCGGTTACTATGAGGTTTAAATACTGATTCAAAGAAGCCTCGGGATAACTTAAGGTATAAGAAATTCTAAAGGCCTTATCCGGAAAAGCTGCTAAAAAGGCATTACCCTCTTTCAGCCAGATTGGCTCACGGACCGTAAACTCCCTCTTAGGGCTGCCCAATTCAACAATTCCCGCCCCGCTCAAAATCCTGTAAAATTTAGAGGCTGCCCCATCCAGAGCAGGAACTTCTTCAGCTGTTGCTTCAATGATAATGTTATCTATCCCCAAACCAAAAAGGGCAGAAAGCAGGTGTTCTACAGTATGAATTTCGGCCAAACCCTGCCCCAGAGATGTGCGGCGGGATTTAAGGCTTTTCTCTATGATGTTGGAAATAGATACGGGAATAACCGGTTTATCCGGCAAATCCACCCGAATAAAATTTATCCCTGTGTCTTTTCCTGCGGGCTTGAAGCAAAGTTCTACTTTTTGGCCGGAATGGATGCCTATGCCGCTAACCCTGGTCTCTTTTTTTATGGTTTTCTGCTGCTTCATAACCCTCGTACTTGTCATTGCGAGCACCGCGAAGCGGTGCGTGGCAATCTCAAAAAGAGATTGCTTCGTCAGCCCTTC
>CAZPSS010000001.1:0-33516 GCA_964589565.1 uncultured Planctomycetia bacterium | reverse complement strand
GCGAGGAGCGAAGCGGTCCCTGCGAAAGCAGGGTTCGCAATGACGGTTTATTACTACATTCCTATCTTCTTCTCCAATTTTGCTACCTTTTTAAACAAATCAGGCAACTTTTGAATATAAGCATTTATTCGTTTAGCGATGTGGTGCGGCTTGGCCGGATACCCGGAAACGCAGCTATCGGCAGGAACGCTTTTAGTCACTCCGGCCTGAGCTGCGACAACGACATTGTCGCCAATGGTGATATGTCCGACGAGGCCGGCTTGTCCGGCCAGGATTACGTTTTTGCCCACTACCGTGCTTCCGGAAATGCCCGTCTGGGCAACAATGATAGAGCCTTCACCAATCACCACATTATGGGCAATCTGTACAAGATTATCAATCTTGGTGCCCCGGCCAATGACGGTTTTGTCAAAACGTGCCCGGTCAATAGTTACATTGGCGCCAATCTCTACATCGTCTTCGATTACTACTGTGCCTATCTGAGGAATCTTGTGGTGGATTCCCCTCAGTTTAGCAAAACCAAACCCGTCGCTTCCGACAACTGTGCCGTTATGGATGATTACGCGATTGCCGATAGTGACTCTTTCCCGAATAGATACATAAGGATAGAGGGTACAACTGCGGCCTATCTTTGTGTGCTGGCCTACATAAACTCCTGCGTAGAGAGTAGTCTTCTCTCCTATTTCTGCGCCGTCTTCAATTACGCAATAGGCGCAAATAGCTGCATCTTTGCCCAGTTTTACATTCTTACCCAACACTGCGCTTGGATGTATCCCCTGGGGACGCCTAATTTCATCCGGCGCAAATAAAGAAACAATTTTAGCAAAAGCCAAAGAGGAATTCTCTGTGCGGACTATCGGTTTTGCGGCCTGTTTAATATCCTTGGGAGTTATTACTGCCGAGGCAGCGGTTTCATTAATCAAAGAAAGGTATCTGGGGTTGGCCACAAAGGTAATCTCGCCGGACTTTGCCTCTTTTATTCCCGAGACTCCTTTGATGATTACAGAACTATCACCGATGACTTCGCCATCTATTATCTTAGCTATTTCAGCTAACGTCTTTTCCATTTTCAGTTTTAAAAGTTGCAAGTTAAAAAGTTAGAAAAGTTAGAAGGCCTTTCAAACTTTTTGAACTTTTGAAACCTTTTAACTATTTAACTATTAATTATTTCTTGTATCTTTGATTCAAAATCTTAATAACATCGTCTGTTACATCTATCTTACTGTCTCCATAATGAAGAAGCATTTTGTCAAATATTATATTGTAATTGCGACTTTGAGCATATTCTTGAACAACATCTTTAATATCTTTAGAAATATTCCTTAATTTCTCGTCTCTTTTCTGCTGTAGACCAATTCGCATCTGGTAGTTGAATTCTTGCAATTTTTTAACTTTTTCCGCTAACTCTTGCTGCTTATTCTCTTTTTGCTCATCATTCAAGAAGTCTATTTTCTCCCGCAACTTTTTAATTTCTTCAGTAAGCTTTTCTTTCTGCTTATTTTTCTCTTCCAGTTCTTTCTGCAACTGGCCTTCTCCATCTCTAACCTTTTCATACTCATTCATAACCTTTCTCAAATCTATGAATCCCAATGTCAGGTCCTGAGCATAACCTAAATTTACCCCACTGCAAAATAGCGCTATTACCAACACAACTAAAGCCTTACGCATCTTTTTTACTCCCTTCTTTTTTCTTTCTACTTTCTACTTTTTTATCAAAACCCCCGAGTCATACTAAAGTGAAAGCGGCCCTTTTCCTCCTCCCCCGCAGCAACCTTCAGGGGATAACCGTAATCTAATTTTACAGGGCCCATCGGCGTTTTGACCCTTACGCCTAATCCCGCGCTATACTTAAAGTCGCCGTTGGCAAAATCCCCTAATTTCTCCCAAACATTGCCGAAATCGTAAAAGGCAGCGACTTTAATCATCTTAAATAGAGGATAAGTAAACTCGCAGGTGCCGTACAAGGCAGATTCCCCTCCTATAGGCTCTCCGGAAACATCTTTTGGGCCTACGGCTCTTTCTTTAAAGCCCCTGATGGTATTGGTGCCTCCGGCGTAGAATCTCTCATATATGGGCAGGGTAGCTGTGTCGCTATAGGTGTCCGCCCCTGCGGCAACTAATTTCAACTCTAACAACAGTTCCCTCATCAAGGTCTTATAAAAATCAAATGTGCCTATTATCCTGAAAAAATCTTTATCTCCTTCTAAAGGCCCGCCCGCAACCTCACCCGAAGCGGATAAGACAAGCCCTGCGCTGGGATTGTAGATATTATCGCGGCTGTCCCGCGTCAAGCCTAACAACAGGCTGCTGATAGCATTTTCTCCCACTTCATTTTTTAAATCGTCAGAGGCCTCATCGGCAACATTAGAGATATCCACATTCTCCAGTTTATACATTAAATTTACCCGCACAAATTCGCTGAATTCCTTTCCCAGACGAATATCTCCGCCCTGCCTCTGTTCATCATAGCTGTATCCGGTAGTCCCGGAACGCTCGTGGACTCTGCTGTAACCGTCTATGCCGAAAGACAGAGGATAACCGAATATCCAGGGCTCAGTGAAACTTAATTCATATTCCCGCCGGCTTGTGCCAAATTCTGCTTTCGCCCTGAGGTCCTGGCCTGCTCCGGTAAAGGTGTGCCAGTTGGCAATATCGAAATTTCTCTGGGCTATTTCCACAAAGCCGACAAATCTTTCTACGGAACTGAAGCCCGCCCCAAAAGCAAACTCGCCGGTTTTGGCTTCTTTGACGTTGACAACCAAATCTTTTCTATTCGGCTCCGATGTTCGCTCTGTATCGTAACTGATTTCCTGAAAGAATCCTAAATTATACAGCCTTTCTTTGCTGCGTTTCAATTTTTCTCCGTCAAAGGCCTCTCCGGGATAAGAGCGCATCTGGCGCCTGATTACAATGTCGCGCGTCTTGGTGTTGCCTCTAATCTTAATCTTATCGATGTAAGCCAATTCGTTTTCCACTATTCTATAGATTAGGTCCAGTTTACCGGTTTTTTCATTCAAGCTCGTATCTACATCCACTTCGGCAGATATGTATCCTTTTTCGAAATAAAAGCTCTGGACATTGGAAATATCATATTTCAATTCATCTTTATTAAAGGTATCGTCCGGCCTCATCAAAAGTCTCTCTCTTAGCCGGCCTTCCGGAAAGATAACCACACCTTGAATCTTAATTTCGCCCACCAAATACTGTTTGCCTTCTTCTATCTTAATGGTAATATACATCCTTTTCTTCTCCGGCCCAAAGGACTCCTCGGAAGTTACATGGACATCCAAAAAACCGTCTTGCTGGTAAAATGACGCAATTCGCTCAAGGTCCAAATCTAAAATTTCTTCTCTGTATAAACCGGAAGTAAATAGAGTATCACGGCGTGTGCGCATAAGTTTCAATATTCTTTTGTCCGAGAAAGAGCGGTTTCCCTCAACATAAATTTCCTTAATTTTGACCCGCGCCTGTTCCTGAATGCCAATCTCAACTTCCGCTTCATTGGTCTCTTCATCGACCTGCATCTGGTAATCGATATTCGCCAGGGGAAAGCCTTTGGCCTCATAGGCCTTCTGAATATCCCGCATATCCTGCTTAAGTTGGTGGAGGTTGAAGAATTCTCCGGTTTGGGACTTAATTAATTTCTCCAGGTTTTCCGTGCGGATGGATTTGTTTCCCGAAAGCATAATCTTTGATAAAATGGGCAGTTCTTCCACCCGAAAGACCACCTTTACCCCTTCCTGGTAGTCCCGCAGGTCGATCTTGATATCGGCAAAATAACCGAGGGCATACAGGCGTTTGAGGTCGTCGCTGGCGATTACCTGGGAAAAGGCTTTTCCCTCCTTTGTCCTGACTTTAGCAAGAATGGTGGCGCCGCTTATATTCTTATTGCCTTCCACCTCCACCCCGATAACTAATTTCTGAGTTTGCGCCTCAGCCAGAAACAGAGGATGGAAAGCAGAAAACAGAAAACAGAGGACAGAAAACAGAGGACAGAGGATAGAAAAATTTGACTTCTGACTTCCGGGAAAAGGGGTCTTTTTCAAGAAATTATTCCTCCCGTTTCGATAAGTTTTCAAATTTGGTGTATTCGCTTAAAAAGAGCAGCTCCTGCGAACCCACCGGCCCGTTTCTTTGTTTGGCGATGATTGCTTCCGTAATGCCTTTATTTGTTTCCTTGGGATTATAGTACTCCTCGCGAAAGAGCATTATTACTACATCAGCGTCCTGCTCAATGGCGCCGGATTCTCTTAAGTCGGAAAGCCGGGGCCTGAAGTTTTCTCTCCTTTCGGGTGCGCGGGAGAGCTGGCTAACGGCGATTAAAGGCACATTAAGTTCCTTAGACAACGTCTTTAAAGACCTGGATATTTCCGAAATTTCCTGCTGGCGGTTCTCTATTCTGGTAGAGCCGCTCATTAACTGAAGGTAATCTACAATAATCAGTTCAATATTGTGGCGGCTCTTCAACCTTCTGGCTTTGGCGCGCAACTCCAGGGATGTTAGACCGGCGCTGTCGTCTATATAGATGGGGGCTTCGGCCAGTTTACCGGCTGCGGTTACAAGTTTCGGCCAATCGGCCTGGCTTAAGAAACCGCTTCTGGCCTTTTGCAGCTCAACGCGCGAATGGGAACATAACATTCTTTGCACCAGTTGTTCTTTAGCCATCTCTAAGCTAAAGATAGCCACCGCCTTTTGTTCCTGCACTCCGATATGTTCGGCAATGCAGCTGGTCAGGGCGCTTTTACCCATAGAAGGGCGCCCGGCAATAATTATTAATTCTCCGTTATGCAAACCCGCAGTCATCATATCTAAATCGTCAAAGCCCGTAGAAAGCCCCGTAACATGCGCCTTTCTGCGATAGAATCTCTCAATAGTCTCGATGCTGTCCTTAATAATATCTTTTATAGACACCGATATCCCCTGCATTTGTGAGCTGGCAATATCGAAAATCGCCTTTTCCGCTTTATCCAGAATGACGCTGGCATCCTGAAGGCCGGCATAACTTTGCGTGACAATTCGCGTAGCCGTATTAATCAGGTTCCTCAGGATTGCCTTTTCCTTAACAATCTTAGTGTAATGCTGAACATTAGCTGCTGTGGGTACGGCTGCGGTCAACTCAGTAAGATAGGCCGCACCTCCCACTTCATCAAGGCTGGTTGTTCTTTTCAACTCCTCAGTTAAGGTAACCAAATCTACCGCCTTATTTAAGCTATATAAGTCCACTATAGCCTGAAATATCTTTTTATGCGCATTCTTATAAAAAAAAGAGGCATTAACCGCCTCTACTGCCTGGCCGATAGCTTCTTCTTCGATCAACATCGAACCTAACACGGCAATCTCCGCCTCCAGGCTCTGTGGCGGCACCTTCTCTAATGTTATATCTTTTACATCGTTAACAGCTCTAATCGCCATTTCAAGTTTCTACTATAAGTTAATACCAAATAACAAATCTCAAATGACAAATAAATCACTTAATCTCAAATATCAAATAATGAAACAAAATGTTAAATTTGCTAATTTGAAATTTGGATTTTATTTGGATTTTGGATTTTGAAATTTGTTATTATTCTTTCACCGCCCACACCTTTGCTTCTGCAGTAACCTCGGGATGCAATCTTATCTTTATCTTAAAAACCCCTACTTCTTTAATTGCTTCAGGCAGCTCTATCTTTCTTTTATCAATATCCACTCCCTCCGACTTATAAGCCTGGGCAATATCCTGAGTAGTTATGCTGCCGTAAAGCTTGCCGTCCTGGCCTGCCTTTACAGAAATCGTGCATGAAGTGGAGTTAATTTTATCCGCTAATTCCCGGGCTTTTTTCTTTTCTTTCTCCAGGCAAAGACGCACTTTCGTTTTTTGCTGTTCTACGAGCTTTAAATTAATGGGTGTTGCCGGCAGGGCTAGCCCTTTAGGAAACAGAAGGTTTCTGGCGAAGCCTGTCTTTACGTCGACAAGGTCGCCTGTTTTACCCAATTTTTCAATGTCTTTTTTGAGAATAGCTTTCATTTTAATGAGCGCATCACTTAGCGAACGGTAGTGAAGCTAAGTGATAAGCGCGAATTAATCCCCCCTTCTTTGATTTCGAAGAAATCAGGGGGGGGTAAGTTCGGACATATAAGTTATGTCGCATCTTCCTAAAAACAAAAGCTCCATAACTTATGTCCTCACTTATTGTTTCACGAAAGGAAGAAGCGCTATCTGGCGCGCTCTTTTAATTGCGCGGGCCAGTCGCCTCTGATGCCTGGCGCAGACTCCCGATATCCGCCGGGGAGATATCTTGCCTCTTTCGGTAATAAACCTGCTTAATTTAGATACATCCTTATAATCTATTTCCTTGGTTTTCTCGGTGCAGAATAGACAGGTCTTTTTCCTGAAAGGGAAGATCCTTTTCGGCCGTTTTTTCTTCTTTATCTTAACCATTTAGTTCACCGAATCTCCTTTAGCTTGTGCTCCATAAGTTGTGTGCTCATTAAAAAGGTACTTCTTTTGAGCCGGCTTCTTTTTCTTCGCCAGGTGAGGGTGGATTCTGGCTATCCTCTCTTAGAAGAGCCTCCAGCGAGTCTTCTTCTTTTGAGCCAGCGGCCCCTCCTGCAGTTTGAGGTTTGCCTAAGAACTGCACACGCGAAGCGTTCACCTCCAACACATTCCGCTTCTGCCCATCTTGAGTCTCCCAGGAACGCGACTGTAGCCTGCCCTCTACAAATACGGGCCTTCCTTTACTTAAGAACTGAGAGCAAGTCTCTGCCTGCTTACCCCAAACCACCACGGTAATAAATGCGGTCTCTTCCTTTACTTCGCCGGTCTGGGTTTTATATCTTCTGTTTACGGCAATTCCCAACTTAGTTACTGCGGTCCCGTTGGGGGTATATCTTAATTCCGGGTCGCGGGTCAGATTGCCCATCAAAAATACACGATTAAAGTTAGCCATCTTTTCCTCCCTCAATGCGGCTTCGCTTAATAATTAGCGTCCTTAAGACATCTTCATTTATCTTGCAGGCCTGTTTTAGGTTCGGAATAACTGCATCGCCTGAAGCCGAAAAATTTATCAGGTAATACAACCCTTCTTTATATTTATTTACTTCGAAAGCAAGATGGCGCCTGCCGAATATTCCGGAGTTTTCGATTTTGGCTTGATTTTGCTTCAAAACTTTCTCCAGTTCGCTAATTAATGTTTTTTGCCCTTCCTCTTTTAAATCAGGGCGGAAAATAAACATCGCTTCATATGCTGTCAAGATTAACCTCCTGTCAATTGAACTTGTTCATTGCGGCTGCAATGCCTTCCTTTGTCCAAACTTCACTTGCGGCTGCAGCTTTCTCTATCGCTTCATTTATAATCTTTATTTCTCTTCTATAAAACTTTCCTAACACGTGCCGGCTAAGCTTATCCCCTTCTGCCTTTCCTTCCGGCCCGCCTGCCTGGCTAAATTCGGGGCGGGCAGGCCTGCCTATGCCAATCCTTAAGCGGGAAAAGTCCCGACTGTCCAATGCTTCTATGATTGAGCGTAAACCTTTATGCCCCCCATCGCTACCGCTGGTCCCGATGCGAATTTTGCCTAAAGGCAAATTTACATCATCGCAAATAATCAGCAAATCTTTTAAGTGTATTTTCTTGCGTTTTACTATTAGGAGTGCGGCCTGCCCGCTTACGTTAACAAAGGTCAAAGGTTTGGCCAAAAGCACCTGTTGATTCTCAAATGCACCTTGCCCCAAAAGGCAATTAAAAGCCCTTTTGACAAGCCTTATCTTTTTTGCCCTCGCCAGTTTTTCAACTACCAGAAACCCTAAGTTGTGCCGACTAAACCTGTATATTAAACCGGGGTTACCTAATCCTAAGATTGCCTTCACTGGTATAATTTTCCGGTGTAATCTGTGTTATTCTTTTTCCGAACCTTTTTCCTTGGCCTCTTCGGAAGGCGCTTCTTCCTCTTTGGGCTTCTTCTCCATAATTACTTCGGGTTCGGCCATTTCTTCTTCAGGCTTTAGGGCCTCTTCCTCTTCTGCATGAGGCACGCTTAGCGATATAACCGTTGCCGTGGAATCAGTGAGGACCTTAATGCCTTCGGGCAGCTGTAAATCATTCACTAATATTGAATCGCCGAGCTTCAAAGGAGTCACATCTACAGGAATGTTTTCCGGAATTTCTGTCGGTAAACACTCTACTTCTATCTCCCAAAGAACATGTTCTAAAATTCCTCCCTCTTTAATACCCTGGGCCTCGCCGCGAACCGCAATAGGCACTTTTACAGTTAATGTTTCGGTTAAAGATATCTCATTAAAATCAACATGCAGAATATCTCCTTTTAGAGGATGATATTGGATCTCTTTAATGATAGCGGTTCGCGATGGTTTTTTGGATTCTACCTGTAAATTGACAATCGCGTTTTCTCCCGCCTTGGTATGGATTACCTCAAAAAAGTCTTTAGAGGAGAGTTTGATGTTGAGGGAATTTTTGCCTTTGTAGACTACCGCAGGAATAAGGCCCTGATGCCGAAGTTTCTTTACGGCCTCTTTGCCTAATTCTTCTCTTATTTTAACCTTTAGATTTGTTTTCTGCACTGTTCGTCGCTTCGCTCCTCTTCAATCAAACAAACAACTTACCGATTCTTCGCGATGAATCCTTTTGATTGCCTCAGCAAGCAAGGGAGCCACCGAAATTACCTTGAGTTTGGGATGAAGTTTAGAGTCTTCAACAGGTATAGTATCACAGACAGCCATATGTTTCAAGGCGCAATTCTTAATCCTCTCCACTGCCGGCCCTGAAAGAACCGGATGAGTAATTGCGGCATAGATATCCTCTGCGCCGTGTTCCTTTAAGGCCTGGGTTGCTTCTACTAATGAGCCGGCGCTAGCCACCATATCATCAACAATAATCGCATTTTTACCCTTTACCTCGCCCATTATATTCATTACTTCGGTCTGTTCGGCATTGATTCTTCGTTTATCAATTATTGCCAGGTCCGCACCAAGCCTTTTGGCGTAAGCCCGGGCCATCTTTATACCTCCCACATCAGGAGAAACCACCACTAAGTTTTGCAAGCGCAACTTGTTATAATATTCCTCAAAGACAGTTATGGCATAAAGATGGTCCACGGGAATATCGAAGAACCCCTGGATTTGTCCGGCGTGCAGGTCGATGGTCAGAAGCCTGGAGGCCCCGGCTACGGTAATTAAGTCCGCCACTAATTTCGCCGTTATGGGAACGCGCGGCTGGTCTTTCCTGTCCTGGCGCGCATATCCATAATAGGGCAGAACCGCGGTAATGCGCGCAGCTGATGCCCTTTTAAAAGCATCGATCATAATCAAAAGTTCCATCATGTTTTCGTTCGAGGGAGGACTGGTGGGCTGAACTACAAATACATCTTTCCCGCGCACATTTTCGTTAATCTTAACCTGGATCTCGCCTTCGCTGAATCTGGATACTATGACATCGCCTAATTTGACTCTTAAATGCCGGGAGATGCTTTCGGCTAATTTCGGATTACCGTTACCGGAAAATACTGCCAATTTATCAAACATCTTTTCCCCTCTTCTAAATTGCTACATTGAAAAAACAATTTAACAATGTAACAATTTAACAATGAATGTTATTCTCTATTTCCTTTTCTTCTTAAGAACCCGGGCGGGCATACCTGCTACGGTCACCCCGGCGGGAACATCTTTGTTTTTAGTAACCACACTACCCGCTCCGGTAACTGCGCCTTTGCCAACTTTAACCGGAGCAATCAAAATAGTGCCTACGCCGATAAAGGCTCCATCGTCAATAAAAACAGTGTTCTTGTTTTTTCCGTCGTAATTTGCGGTAATGCTGCCGGCGCCGATATTCACCCCTTTGCCTACGGTAGCATCTCCGATATAGCTGTGATGTTTTATCTTGGAACCGGAGCCTACTTTCGACCTGACTATCTCCACAAAATTGCCAATCTGGACATTATCTTCCAATATAGTGCCTGAACGCAAACGCGCAAAAGGGCCGATATGGCACTGCTTTCCCAATTTCACTTTGCCTTCAATAAAGGTGTGCGGATAAATAATTGTATCCTGACCGGCTTCTATATCCCCGTATATGAAGGTCGTGGCCGGGTCGATAATTGTCACGCCGCAAGATTCCAAATTTTCTATATTTCTTTTATTTATTATAGCGTTAGCGCGCGAAACATCGCGGCGCGAATTTACCCCAAAGGCTTCCTGCTCATCCTGGGCGCAGATACTTTCTACTTTTGCCTTTTTCTTGCTTAAAACTTCTATGATATCGGTTAAATAATATTCCTTCTTTACATTGTCGGGCTTTATCTGCGCCAAAGCCGAAAAAAGTTCTTTTGCTTTAAAACAATAAGCGCCCACATTGACTTCTCCGATGGCCTTTTCATATGTATCGGCATCCTGTTCTTCAACTATCTTTGCGATTCGATTATCTTCACCTCTGACAATTCTGCCAAAGCCGGTGGGGTTCTTTAAAAGAGCGGTTAAAACAGTACAGCTTGCCTGGCTCATCTTGTGAAACTGAACTAACTTCTTCAGACTTTGTTCGCTTACAAGCGGCGTATCTCCATAGACAACAAGCGCATCCCCCTTAAAATTGGAAAATGAATTCCTTGTCTGCCAGACGGCATCTGCAGAACCTAACAGTTTTGGCTGTCTGACAGTCGTAACTGCGCTTTTACCCTTGAGCATTTCCTTCACTTTTTCTGCTTTATGCCCGACAACCACAACGCACCTATTAATTCCCAATTGTTGGAAAAGCTGGAGCATATATTTGAGCATCGGCTTAGTGCCGATTTTATGCAATACCTTGGGAACAGCGGATTTCATCCGCGTCCCTTCTCCCGCCGCCAGTATTATACCTGCAATGTTCTTCATTGTTAAACTGTTAAACTGTTAAACTGCCAAATTGAAAACAATGTAACAATGTAGCAATGTAACAGTTTAAAATTCTAAATTTGGAATTTATAAGTTGCCCGGCCTGGACTCGAACCAGGAACATCGGCTCCAAAGGCCGGTGTGAATACCGATTTCACCACCGGGCATTGTTAGTTCACAGTTCACAGTTCACAGTTGACAGTTGACAGTAATTATTTAAAGAAAGTTCCTTGACCCGGCGCCGCTAAGTTCCGGCCCCTTGGTCTTCTCAATGTCATAGGCCTCTAAAATCTTTTTCTGGATATATTCCCTTGTCTCCATATTGATAGGATGGGCAATATCTCTGTGTTCGGAACGCCGGACGGGCTTCTCCCCGGCAATCTCCACCCCTGCGCTTTCCTGCGCCGGGATGCTTTCTTTTTGCGCAAGTTCACTGCCGCATTGATTGCAATATTTGCTTTTCAAAGAATTTTTGGCGCCGCATTTGGGGCAGGGCTCTTCAATTCTTCGAGAAGGCATCGCGATAAATAGACCTTTGTTGCCCTCGATAACTTTTATATTTCTAACCACAAAGGCATTGTCAAGGGTAATCGTGGCATATGCCCTGAGTTTGCTGGCTGGATTGTCGCGTAAAAAGATTTTTACCTCTGTGATTTCCATTTCTCCTTAATCCTCCTTTTTTGCTGTTGGAATATGTCTTTGCAACTATTACCCGCCAACTCTTTTCTTGCGCTCGCAACTTCTCTTTTATATCCATCGCCTCCTTTCTGCTTGCGCAAATACCAAAAACACAAGGCCCGCTTCCAGATATCAGTCTTGCTTTAGCTCCTAAAGATTTGAGGGCCTTTTTAATCCTTCCGATCTCTTTATATTTTTTTATAAGAAGCGGCTCAAAGCTGTTATAACCGTATTTATTCAAGGCAGTTAAGTCGCCTTCTTCTAAGGCGCGAAGTGTAATTTTAACACTGGAGGGCCTCTTTGTCAAGGTTAATTTCAGGGCTCGATACATCCTGGAGGTGGAAACCATTAAGCCTTTAGGAAGTACCAGAACATACCAATTCCTCCTCTTTAGTCTTAGGGGGGCCAAGAGTTCCCCCTTGCCCCGGCCAATCGCCCGAAAATTGGGTAAGATAAAGAAAGGGACATCGGCTCCCAACTTTTGCGCTAAACCCAAAAGTTGGTTCCGGGTAAGGCTTAAAGATAAGAGTTTGTTTAAACCTAAAAGCACAGATGCGGCGTCTGAGCTTCCTCCCCCCAAACCCGCCGCTACAGGAATCCTTTTGGCTATTGAAATCTCGACACCATCGTCACGATTTGTCTCGGCAAGCACTGCCTGGGCGGCCCTAACGGTAAGATTCCTTTTATCTTCCGGCACATCCTTGTGAGGACAGAGGACCTTGATACCTCGTTTTCGCTTCTTTAAAGTAACTTTATCGCAAAGGTCGAGCTTCTCAAAAATAGTCTCGATATTGTGATAACCATCGGGTCTTTTGCCTAAAACATTCAAATAAAGATTTATTTTAGCCGGAGCCTTAAGCGTAAGTGTCTGCATAAAAACTTCTGAAAATATTACATTGTTAAATTGTTACATTGTTAAATTGTTTTTTATTTAACAGTTTAACAGTATAGCAATTTAGCAATTTAAAAGTTTCCTACAAGCAAGGACAATGTCGTCGCAGGTTAAATGGTATTCCTTGATTAATTCTTCGCAGCTGCCGGACTGGCCGAACCTGCCCCTGATGCCAATCATTGCCATAGGTGTAGGTATATTTTCCCCCAGGACTTCGGCCACGGCGCTTCCTAAACCGCCACTGACCAGATGTTCCTCGCAGGTCACAATTCTCTTTGTAAGTTTTGCGCATTCAATAATAGCCTGTTTATCCAGAGGCCTGATTGTATGCATATTTATTACACGCGCGCTTTTACCTTCTCTTTGCAGAATGTCCGCTGCATCCAGAGCCTGTCGCACCATCATCCCGCAGGCAATGATACCGACATCCCTGCCTTCTCGCAAAATCCGCGCCCGGCCAATTTCAAATTTATCTTTCTTGGCCAAAGTCACAACCTTAGGCCTTCCTAAACGCACATAAACCGGCCCTTGATACTGCACGCAGGCAAAAATTGCCTCCTTAGTCTCCGGAGCATCGCAAGGAACAAGGATGGCCATATTAGAAATAGCCCGCATCAAAGCAATGTCTTCAATGGCTTGATGGCTTGCGCCATCAGGGCCGACGGTAATGCCGGCGTGAGTTACCACAATCTTTACATTAAGTTTGTTGTAGCAAATAGTATTTCTCACCTGGTCCCAGGCCCGGCCTGAGCCAAAGATAGCAAAGGTGCTGACAAAGGGAATTTTCCCGCAACTGGCCAACCCCGCTGCCGCCCCCATCATATTTTGCTCAGCTACGCCAAAATCAAAAAATCGACGGGGGAACTTTTTGCCAAATCCGGCGGTCCTGGTCGAGCTGGCTAAGTCCGCATCTAAAACGACAATATCTTTATTCTTTTCGCCCAACTCTATTAGCGCCTGGCCATAGGCATCTCTTGCATAAAGCATCTGGCTCATCGTTAAGACAATTCCTCTAACGCTCTTTTCGCTTCCTCTTGCGTGGGCGCTCTTCCGTGAAAGTCAACTACATTCTCCATAAAAGATACGCCTTTGCCCTTGATAGTTTTAGCGATAATTATCGTGGGTTTTTCTTTGGTAGTTTTAGCCTCGTCAAAAGCCCCAAGAATCTCAGCCATTTTATGTCCGTCAATATTAATCGTGTGCCAGCCAAAGGAACGCCATTTATCCATTAAAGGCTCAACATTCATCACATCTTTAACCTTGCCGTCAATCTGGTAACCATTGTTATCTAAGATAGCGCAGAGATTGTCGCAAGCGTAATGACTGGCAGCCATTGCTGCTTCCCAGATCTGGCCCTCTTGAATCTCTCCGTCGCCTAAAAGGCAATATACTCTACAAGAGGTATTATCCAGCCTGGCAGCTAAAGACATTCCTATAGCAACGGAAAGCCCCTGGCCTAAAGAGCCGCTGGCTACATCCACCCCGGGAGTCCGCCAGTCCGGATGCCCCTGGAGGATACTGCCTAAATTGCGCAAAGTCCAAAGTTTTTCCTCCGGGAAATAACCTGATTCTGCTAATACTGCATACCACAGGGGGCAGCAGTGCCCTTTAGACATATGAAATCTATCTCTCTGGGGCCACTTGGGATTTTCAGGCTTAAGGCCCATAACGGAAAAATAAAGGCAGGTAATTATATCTGTTGAAGAAAGCGACCCCCCGGGGTGGCCGGAACCGGCCAAGCAGAGCATTTTAACAATCTGTCTTCTAATTCGCTTTGCCTTTTCTTCTAATTGTTTTATTTCTTCCGGAGAATGAATCATTTTCTCAATTTTTCCTTTAGTTCCTCGTTTTCCGGCTCAAGCTCAATGGCCTTTTTCCAGGCCTCTTTTGCTTTTTCCGGGTCTCCTTTTGCTTGATAGATATCTCCCAGATGTTCAAAGATTTCTGCATCTTCCAGGAGGCCGCAGGCTTTTTCTATTTGCCTCAAGGCCTCATCAATCATTCCTTTTTTAAAATAGACCCAGCCCAGGCTGTCAATATAGGCCCCGTTATCAGGGTCTATACTCAAGGCTTTCTTAATTAGCTCCTGCGCTTCGCCCAGATTTACCCCGTCCTCGGCATACATATACCCTAAATAATTTAAGGCATCGGCATTTTCTTCATCTAATTCTATACATTTCTTTAGGGCCTCATATGCCTCCGGGCGTCTGTCCGCGCGTTCATATACAGCTCCCAGGTAAAAGTATCCCAGCCCGCTTTCGGGCTGAGCCTGGATGGACTTTTTGTATGCCTCAATCGCCTTTTGCTCTTGCTTATTCTGCGTATAGGCTAAACCTAAAACAAGATAAAGTTGCGCCTCTTTTAGAGCCTGCAGCTGCCTTGCCTCCTCAGCAGTTAATAATTCGCTTTGCGGCACTGTTCTCCAATTCGCTTTATACTGCCTGGCCTCCTGAATAATTTTAATGCACTCATCGATTCTTTTTTCGTCCAAATAGATATAAGCCAGCCCCAGATAGGCGTCTACATCGAAAGGAGTTAACTTTAGAATAAATTCATATTGACTGATGGCATCTTCAATTCTTTTATTATGATAATATGTCTGAGCTAGACGATGATAAACATTTATATTAAGCGGGTCTATTTTAAGAGCCTTTTGGTAATGTTTAATCGCCTGCGGAAGGTTTTCCTCAATTTCACTAAGCAAAGCCAGGGCAAGTTCTGCTTGCAGATAATCGGGGTTAATTCGCAGAGCCTCTTCAAAGCTAACTTCGGCTTCTTTGATCTTATTGATTCTTGTATAGATAATGGCTAAGTTAAAATGAACCTGCGCTGCATCCGGCTTCTCCTCAAGGAGCTTTTGATATACTGAAATTGCTTCTTCCGGCTTCTCTTGAATAACATAAAGGTCGGCCAAAGAGGCTAAGACCTCTAAATCAGCAGGATTGTCTTTACGCAGTTCTTCATAAACAGCTGCGGCTTCTGCAAATTTCTTTTGCGCAGTGTAAAATTGGGCCAGCAGCCAGCGTGTCTTTTCATCCTGCGGATCAAGCTTTTTAACAACGAGCAGTTCCTCTTCTGCCTTTTCGTATTGGCTGGTCTTTATATAATTTATGGCCAGTCTTCTATGAATTGCCGCCGTGGTCTCATCTAAGGCCCGGGCCGCAAGATACTCCTCGATAGCCTGCTCAGTATTATTCTCATTATCATATAAGACACCCCGGATATAATGGGCAAAGGCAAGGGATTGGGTCTTAGCTGATTTTTTGGAAAAAGGGGGGCTGGTTCTCTGAGAAAGGGCGCTTATGTTATCCTTTGTCCCGCCAAAGAAAAAAAACACAACCAAGGCTATCGCTAAACTTGCTAAATTGCGCATGTGGAATGGATGAGTCTATGCCTTTTTCTTCTTATGCCTGTCTCTTCTCATCCTTTTCTTTCTTTTATGTTTGGCCATCTTCTTTCTTTTTCGCTTTTTTCCGCAAGGCATTCTTCTACCTCCTTGTAGACTCGATAGTTTAAAAGTTGGCAAGTTAAAAAGTTTTAAAAGTTAAACTTTTTGAACTTTTTTAACTTTTTTAACTTTTGAAACTTAATATATCACTTTATTCAGAGGATACTCAATAATTCCTTCTGCTCCTGCTTTCTTTAACTTAGGAATCAGGCTTCTCACTACTTTCTCATCAATTATTGTCTCTAAGGCAAACCATCCTGCCTGACTTAAGCCGGAAACAGTAGGCTTCTTCATTGCCGGCAAAGCCTTTAAGATACTTTTGAGGTCTTTCTCGCGCACATTCATCTTTAAGCCTACTTTCTCTTCCGCTTCTACGGCGCCGATGAGTAAAAGACTTAAGTCTTCAATCTTTCTTCTTTTCCGGGGGTCCTGCCAGCTTTTCTTATTGGCAATTAACTGCGTTACGGATGTGCACACTGTATCTACAATACGCAAGTTATGAGCCGAAATAGTCGCGCCGGTCTCTGTAAGCTCCACTATAGCATCAACAAGGCCGGCGGCCAGTTTCGCTTCTGTGGCGCCCCAGCTAAATTCTACAAGGGCATTGGCTTTCTTTTTCTTAAGATACGCGCGCGTTACATTTACCAGTTCTGTAGCAACACGTTTACCTTTCAGGTCTTGAGCCTTTTTAATCTTAGAGCCGCTTGGAACTGCTAAGACCCACTTTACCGGAACGAGCTTTTTTTTGGCATAAACAAGTTCGGCTACCCTGACCACCTCCGAGCCGAATTCCTTAATCCAGTCTTCCCCGGTAATGCCGCAATCAAGGGCGCCGGCTTCTACATACCGGGACATCTCCTGGGCGCGTAATAGAATCGGCGCAATTTCCGGGTCGTCTATATCCGGGAAATAAGACCTCTGCGCAAGGTTAATCTTAAAGCCTGCCTTTTGGAACATTCTTAAAGTCGCTTCCTGAAGGCTTCCTTTAGGCAAGCCTAATTTAAGTATTTTCTCCGATTGCATTTTTGACGCTCTTTTACTTTTTCTGCCGGTTTTGGCTTTAGTATTCTATCCTGCGTTCGGCAAAATGTCAAGGTAAATAGATTTTAACATACCATGGTAATTTTGTAAAGAACAAAAGAAAAAATTGGGCTTGTCAACTTAACTTGATTGGGATATAATAGGCCAAAGAAAGGTAAGGGAAAATGCTGCGGTTCCTGCGCAAAAGAGGAAATATCAAAAAAATTATGTGGGGCCTGGCTATATTAATTGTTCCCGCCTTTGTATTGTGGGGAAGCGGAAGCTCCATAAGATCAAAGAACCTGCCTAAATATGCGGGTAAGATTTCTGGAAAGAAAGTTTCCTTCAGCCAATATGAGAAGTCTCTTCGGGCTTGCCGAAACCAGGCTCTGCTCATTTACGGGGAAGACTTTAAAAAGATAGCGCAAGAGCTTGAACTGGGCAAAGAGGCCTGGGAGCGGCTTATTTTACTCCGGCAGGCCGGAATTGAAAAGATAAAGGTTTCCAATAAAGAAGTAATCAGCTTCCTGGAGAGACTGCCTTTATTCCAAAAAGAAGGCCGTTTCGACCGGGAAAAATATAATATACTATTAGACTATGTATTCCGCACAGACCCCCGCGATTTTGAAGAGCAGATAAGAGAGGCGCTTAAGCTCGGTACACTTAGAGCCGGAGTTACCGAAAAAGTCAGTTTGACTTCTGAAGAAATAGAAAACGTATATAAAAACAAAAATGAAAAGGCAAAGGCTTTTTATATTTTTATCGAGCCGCAGGAATTTACGGAGCAAGTGCATCCTTCATATGAGGAATTGCGGGCTTATTACCAAAAGCACAAGGCCAAGTTCAAGAAACCCGAGCAGGTAAATGCGCAGTATATTGCATTATATTTTGAGCAGGCCCCTGCTGAAATAGGTGTAACCGAAGAAGAAATGCTCAATTACTACCAGGAACACATTGAGCAGTTTTCCGTAACAGATAAAAAAGGAAAAGTTGACAAGAAACCTTTGGAAGAAGTAAAGGCGCAAATAAAAGAAAAATTGACTCGGGATAAAATCAGGATGCTCTGGGAAGACAAGGCCTGGCAGATAATTGACGGGATTGGAGAAGGCGCCGGAGCTTTTGAGGAGGCGGCAAAGAAAAGCGGCCTGGAAGTTAAAGAAACCGGCTTCTTTGGCCCGCAACAGGCCATTGCCGAAATTGGCTTATCTTATGAATTTCTAAACACTGCCTTTACCTTAAAAATCGGCGAAATTAGCAATGCGATAGAAACTCCCAAGGGCTATTTCATTATAAAAGTAAAAGAAAAGAAAGACTCTTTTATCCCTGCTTTAGAAGAGCTCAAAGAAGAAGCCGAAAAAGCCCTGGTTGAACAAGAATCCCGGCAATTAGCTAAGAATAAAACCGGAGCGCTCCTTTCTCAAATCAAAAAGTTAATGCAGGAGAAAAATTTAAATTTTTCAAAAGCAGCGCAAGAGCTGTCATTAACCGTCAAAGAAACCGAAGAATTCTCAAGATCCAGCTACATCGCCGGAATTGGCCAATGTGCCGAGTTCTCCCAAACGGCCTTTGCCCTTAAACCCGGCGAGGTGAGCGGCTTAATCAGCGCGCCCAACGGATACTGCATTTTGAGCCTGAAAGAGCTCATTCCAATCGAGGCAGAAAAGTTCGCCCAGGAAAAAGAGGAATTTGCTAAAAACCTTTTGGCGAGAAAGAAAGAAACTTTCTACAAAATCTGGCTGGCTAATCTAAAAAAGAAAGCTAATCTGGTGAGTAACATTGATTAGACATTACCCATGTATACATAGCGCAATTTTTCCCTGGCAATTAGCGCTGCCTCTTTAAGCGTTTCTATGGGGGTAGGCGCAATATCCATTTTATAGCAGGGAAAATAGCGAGAAAAATGAAGCGGGGTATCTCTTCCTAATTTTTGCGCTATCCAGTCCGTTAATTTCCGGAAATTCTCTTCCTTATCGTTAAGCGCGGGGATAATCAAGTTGGTAATTTCGATATGACACCTCTTGGCGGCAAATTCTGCCGTATTCAATACAGGCGCTAATTTGCCCTGGCAGTATTTCTGGTAAAAATTACTCTCCATAGACTTTATATCAATATTCATTGCATCAATAAAACCGATAATTTCTTCCAATGGTTTCTGATTAACATACCCATTAGTTACTAAAACATTATTTAATCCTTCCTGGTGCGCCAAGCGTGCCGTATCATAGACAAATTCGTACCAGATGAAGGGCTCATTATAAGTATAGGCGATGCCAAAGGAACCCAGCTCTTTGGCTTTGTCCACCGCCTCCTTAGGCGTGAGCTTTTCGGTGGGGCAATTTAAATCTCCCTGAGAAATCGACCAGTTTTGGCACCAGGGGCATTTAAGATTGCATCCCTTTGTCCCTAAAGATAGAATAAAGCTGCCGGGATGAAAATGATAAAGCGGCTTTTTCTCAATGGGGTCCAGGGCTACAGATGTTGCTTCGGCGTAAATTAAAGAATAAAGCCGGCTGTTCTGATTCTGCCTGACGCCGCATTTACCCTTCTGGCCCTTTTTTAAAAGACAAAAGTGAGGACAAAGAAGGCATCTGACCTTACCCTCTTCCAACAATTCACAGTGCATCGATTCCTTATTCACTTTATTTCGTTTCCTTTTGAAGCCAATCTAAATATGCCTTATTTCCGTCTAAAATAGGCAGAGAAACTATGCAGGGACAGGAATAGCTGTGCAATGCTCTTACCTTCTTAATCAGTTCGCTCACCAGGGATTCTTTAGTCTTGGCAATAAGAACGGCCTCTTTATCATCCTGAATCTTTCCTTCCCACCAATATATAGAATTTATGTTATCAAGGATATTTACACAGGCAGCCAGCCGAACCTTGACCAACTCTTCACCAATCTTGCGCGCCTCTTCCTTATCTTTTGTTGTGATGTAAACAAGATTTAGCCTCATTTTATTTTCCTTCCCCCCTAAAACACCATTAGCAGAATAAAAGCCAATAAAACCAAAAATACAGCAGCGATAATAATTATCTTGGGCCTGGGGTATTTTATCTTACCCAGAAAACCTGCACTGCGGCGCAGGCTTTCTCCGCAATAAAGGCACAACAGCGCATCGTCGTCATAAATCGAATTTTTGCAATGTGGACAGATGTATTCGGACATTTGTCATGTAATTTGTAGTAATGCTGGTGTGCAATTGAGCGGCCATCAGCAAATTTTTTGGCTTCTTGTACAGCTTTAAATGCCTGCCTCGGGGTCGGCTCAAAGCGGGGCGTGTGTAGGCCCGAGCGGGCATGGTGTCCGAGCGTAGCGAGGACGAGCGAGGGCCGAAACCCGAGCGAGTTTTGCCACGCCGGGGCAAAACGAGCGTCCCCGCGTGGAGCCGACCCCGAGGCAGGCACAGGTTGGCAAAAAATTGCAGCGAGCGTAGCAAAATACCGAGTCCGCTATCAGCTACTGACCGTATACGCACAGACCTCGCGATAGGCGCAATATTTACAAGCAAGATATGTCGGTTTGGCCGCAAACTGCCGCGCCCGAATACCTTCGGATGCCTGTTTAACTAACTCCTTAGTCTTCTCTAAATCCGCCTCTGTGCGCCTATCGCTGCCCACCAGCCCCGTATCTACGAAATGAAGCTCTACTCTATCCGGAAGTTTGCCCTTAATTATATGGTAAGCCAGCGCATAAATGGAAAGCTGCAGGCTTTCTTTCACTTTTTTGTCTGCCTGTTTCTGCTCCTTTACTATATCTGATGTCTTAAAGTCAATTATTGCTGTCCCATCGGAATCCTCATCAACCCTATCCCAGCGCCCGCTAATTTTATCTTTGTCTAAAACAAAATTAAATTCTTGTTCAATATACGCGGGAGGCTGTTTCTCTTTCTCTTCCCTGTAAAATTGCTTCAGCGTAAGTTTGCCTTGAGCGAACCTCTGCTCTTCGTGGGCGCGCGATAAAAAGCCATCGTTTACCCATGCGGTTTCAAAACTGTTCATTAAGTCCTCTTCGATAAACTTTTTTCTCTTAATTTTGGCCTGGTAAAAATCCACAATTGCTTTATGGATTGCATTTCCATAAATTACACTGTAGTGGCGCATAATCGGAATACGCAATATATGCACATAGTTATATTTTAAGGGACAGGTAAGGTAGTCATCTATCTTGCGAAAACTTAACAGCAAAAGCTCATTGGAAGCTATGGCTTTTTCTTTAGCCGGCTGCATAGATGCCTTCGGCGCGAAACGCGCAATTTCCTGAATAGCCTGAGCTTTAATTATCTCCGGCTTTTGGGGGCTCTTCTCTTGCGCCTCATATATAAATTGGCTGACTTTACGGGCACGTTTTCCTCCATAATCCAAAGCTGAAGTAAAATACAATTCCCGCTTTGCGCGTGTCATCCCCACATAAAAAAGCCTTCTTTCCTCCTGCAGGTGATAATCCCCTGCGGACAGGATGTCTTTAATCAGTTTATCGGGAACCTCAAGCGCTTCCCGGCGCCTTGGCCAGGGAAAACGCCCCTGCACCAAATTAACCATAAAAACAACATGAAATTCCAGCCCTTTAGCTTTATGTATTGTCAAGACATTTACTGCTTCCAAATCAAAGTCGGCCTCCGCAGTCGCCGGGTCGTCCCCTGCGGAAATAAGCATATCTAAATGCTGCACAAAATTAGGTAACTGATCCTGCCTGGCTAAATTCCCGAAATTTGCCACAATATCGAAAAAACGGGCGATGTTTTTAATACGCTGTTCGTTAACAAGGCTCTCTTCTTTTAACAATTTCCTGATGTACCCGCTTTGCTGCAAGAATAGATAAAGCAGCTGGCCCGTAGAAAGATTTCTTGCCTCTTTTAAATAATAGTTTATATCTTCAGCAATCCCGGCAATTTTGTTTCTTATTTTTGAAGAGATGCCCTTTAGTTCCTCCAGCGTATCTATCTGGCTAAATACGGTAAATAAAGAACGGTTCTTTTTATGGGCGCAATTCAGGCAACAGGCTAAACCTGCCATCTCTAAATTGTACACTCCGGAAAAGCTCGCCAAATAATACAGGTTTACACTGTCGTCGGGGTTGGCGATAACGCGCAGGAAAGAAATCAGAAAGCGGATTTCTTCCCGGCTGTAAAGCCCCCGGTTTCCGGAAAAACGCCAGGGCACAGAACGCATATTTAACGCGCGAAGGAATGGATCCGCATCATTATTGGAGCGCACAAGTATTGCAATGTCACCGAGAAAAAGGCCGTCTTTTTTGGCTTTTTCTTCAATTAAGCGGGCTACTTCATCAGCCTCTGTGAGCCTGGTATCAAAATGTAGATGTTGAATGGACGGCCCCTGCTTTACCCGAGAAACCAACTCTTTGCTAATATTGCATTTTACTTCTAATGTGTCCGGGTCATTATGCTTTATTAAGCGGTAAGCTCTATCTAAAATAGGTTGTGTTGAGCGGTAATTTTGTCTGAGCACTATCCTTTTTGCCTCCGGGTAATAATCTATAAAATTAAGGATGTTACTGATGGCCGCGCCCCGAAATTTAAAAATCGACTGGTTGTCATCCCCTACCACAACAATATTTTTATGTATCCGGGACAGGAGCCTCACCAGTTGAGATTGGCTAAAATTGGTATCCTGAAATTCATCCACTAAAATATATTTAAATTGCTTTTGGTATCGTTTAAGCACTGGCGGGTGATTTCGAAAAAGATGCAAGGCCAGATAGACCTGATTGGCAAAATCAACCTTTCCCTCGCGCATTAGAAGCTTTTGGTAGGTCTGGTAAGCCCCCGCTAATTCCATCTGGATTTTAGCATTTTCTTTGAGTTCCTGATCCTGGGGACTTTTTTTAGACTGCCCTTTTAAGGATTGCGCATATTGTAAATATTCTTCCCAGGAAACATCCTCATCTCTTAAACGGCTAAAGAGGGTAATCAGCGCTTCTAAGAAACGGGTAGGATCGCTTTTGGGGCGGTAATGGCCTAATTTAAACTCATAAAGATGCTCTCTTAAGAAGATAAGCTGATCAGGGCGGGTTAGAACACTAAATTCGGGGTCAAACCCTAATTCTAAAGCATTTTCGCGCAGGATGCGGTCACCAAAGGCATGAAAGGTAGAAATCCAGATATCCGTATAGCCGTAAGGCACAAGTAAATCTACCCTTTCCTCCATCTCAGAAGCTGCCTTATCGGTAAAAGTAAGTGCCAGAATTTCTTCGGGGCGGGCGCGCTTAGTAGAAATAAGGTAAGCAATACGCCGGGCAATTACTGTGGTTTTGCCTGTTCCTGCGCCGGCAATAATTAAAAGAGGCCCCTGGTCATGTTTGGCGGCCTCTTTCTGTCTGCTATTCAGGCCCGTTAATGTTTTTTCTTCCCTTTTACTTCTCAAGGGGACACTTTCCCGATTAGCTTTAGGACACTTTCCTGATTGACTTGCCTGCCCGCCCCGAGTAGTGCAAGGCAGGCGGGGGAAACGGTCCTAATTCTACTCTTCTTTATCTAAAAGGCCTTTTAACTCTTTCATAAACTGACTAACATCTTTAAATTGACGGTATACGGAAGCAAAGCGCACATAGGCTATCTCATCGAGCTCCTGAAGGAGCTTTATCGCCAGTTCGCCAATCTCTTTTGACTTAACTTCCTTTTCATAATTTTTTTGCAGGGTAAATTCTATTTTATCTACAAGCCCCTCCAGGCTTTCCATACTTATCGGCCTTTTTTCACAAGCCTTAACCAGCCCGGCCAAAAGTTTTTTGCGTTCAAAAGGCTCGCGGCGCCAGTCTTTTTTCTTTATCACCATTAGCGGAACTTCTTCAATGCGTTCATAGGTAGTAAAACGCCGCTCGCATTTGAGGCAGGCGCGCCGGCGGCGAATGGAATTGCCTTCCGCAGCAAGACGCGAATCCACTACCTTGTCTTCAACATTTCCGCAATAAGGACACTTCATAATTTTTACTGTTAAATTGTTATATTGTTAAATTGTTTTTTATTTAGCAATTAATTTAGCAGTTTGACAGTTTGACAGTTTAACAATTCTTATTTTGATGCCGGCTTCATCTAAGAATTCCCGGGCCATTTTATCGGGATAACTGCCGGCAATAACCACCTCACGAATGCCGGCGTTAATAACCATCTTTACGCAGATAATACAGGGTTGATTGGTAATATAGAGGGCGCTGTCTCTTAAGCTAATACCATAAAGCGCCGCCTGTAAAAAAACATTTTGTTCGGCGTGCAAGCCGCGGCATAATTCATGCCTCTGCCCGGAAGGTATTTTCAATTTCTCACGCAGACATCCCATTTCTGCGCAATGTCTTATCCCGGAGGGGGTACCATTATAACCGGTAGCTAAGATGCGTCTGTCCTTAACAATCAAGGCGCCCACTTTTCTGCGCAGGCAAGTTGAACGTTTGGAAACAATCCCGGCAATCTTTAAAAAATATTCATCCCAACTTGGCCGACTATCTTTCTTCTGCTTCTTTGTCTTCATTTTAGGCCTCTCCAACTGTCATTGCGAGGAGCGCTCGCAATGACGGATGTCAGTTGATATGGCATCGTACAACGGGAACTTTCTTGTAAGCTTGAGTACTTCCTGTTTAGTCATCTCAATTAATTTCTTATCTTTAGGCGAAGATATTATTCCGTCGATTAAACAGGCAATCTGCGACATCTCAGGCCTTCCCATCCCTTTTGCGCTCACCGCAGGAGTGCCCAACCTTAAGCCGCTGGTTAATTTTGCCCCCCGAGGATCAAAGGGAATCAGATTTTTATTTACCACAATATCGGCTTTGTGTAAAGCAGAGGCTGCATCTCTGCCGGTTATTTTTTTCGACCTTAAATCCACCAAAAACAAATGATTATCCGTGCCGCCGGAAATAATGCGATAGCCCCTCGCCTGTAACTGCGAAGCCAACTCTTGGGCATTAGTAATTATTCTTTTCTGGTAATTCTTAAATTCCGGCATAAGGGCAAGCTTCAAAGCCACCGCCTTAGCCGCAATTACATGCATCAGAGGCCCTCCCTGGATGCCCGGAAAGACTTCGGCGTCAATCTTGGCGGCAAATTGTTTTCGGCACATAATCATCCCTCCCCTGGGGCCGCGTAAAGTTTTATGAGTGGTGGTAGTAACAAATTCCGCATAAGGAACCGGCGTTGGATGAAGCCCGCAGGCTACAAGCCCGGCGATATGGGCAATATCGGCCAGAATAAAAGCGCCCACTTTATCCGCAATCCGGCGAAATCTTGCAAAATCAATAATCCGTGGATAGGCCGATGCTCCGGCCAGAATCATCTTTGGCTTATGTTTCCTGGCCAGGGCTTCTACTTCATCATAATCTATTTTTTCATCCTTTTTGCTTACGCCGTAAGGGACAATTTTGAAATATTTCCCCGAAAAATTATGAGGGTGGCCGTGGGAGAGATGCCCTCCACAGGCCAAATCCATCGCCAAAACCGTATCGCCTAATTTCAGCATAGCAAAATATACCGCCATATTGGCCTGAGTCCCTGAATGAGGCTGGACATTGATATGCTCGGCGCCGAAAAGCTTCTTTGCCCGTTCTTTTGCCAATTTCTCCACTTCATCTACATATTCACAGCCGTCATACCAACGCTCTGCGGGATAACCTTCGGCATATTTATTGGTCATTACCGACCCTTGAGCCTGCAATACGGCCAGGGGAGTAAAATTTTCGCTGGCAATCAGGTTAATAGTCTGACGCTCTCTTCTAATCTCATCGGCAATTGCTTTATGCACCTGCGGATCAACATCTTTCAGGTAATCCATCTCTTCACTCCTGCATTATATCCGACTACTTCCAATGTCGAATTTTTCAATGACGAATGTCGAATGAATGACAAATTATTTAATGTCTAATTGTTTTTTTGTCATTTGGGCATTTGTCATTTATTCGTCATTCGGATTTAGTCATTAGTCATTTATCAGACTTTTAACTTTAATTTTCTCTCTATATTCCCAATCTGCCTCACCCTGCGGGTATGGCGGCCGCCGGAAAATTCAGTTTTCAGCCAGCCCTCGACAATTTGGCAAGCCTTCTTCAGGCTCAAGTAATTGGCCGAGAGCACAAGGATATTGGCGTTATTATGCTGGCGGCTGCGACAGGCCTGAAGAATGCTTTGGCAAAGCGCTGCCCGAATGCCCGGGACTTTATTCGCTACTATAGAGAAACCAATGCCTGTCTTGCAAATCAATATTCCCCGGCAAAATTGGCCGAGAGAGACGCTGGAAGCAACCTTATAGCCAATGGCCGGATAATCGCAAGAGTCAGGGCTGTGCGTGCCTAAATCAGCAACTACATAGCCGCTCCTTTCCATGAATTTTATCAATTTATTCTTCAAACTGTATCCGCCGTGGTCAGCGCCGATAGCAATCCTCATTATTATTGCTCCTCCAATTTTCTTATGGTATACAAAGTATAAATACGATACCACTGCGAAAATTGCATATTAAGTCATTGCCGAAGGCAATTTTCTTGCTGTGTGCACAAGGGCTTCCTTAATAATAGCCAAAATCTCACGGTAAAACTCCAAAGGCTTGCCGATAGGGTCGGGAATATCGGGGTTAACTAATTCATCTTCCGATTCCTGTCTGCCAAATTCGCTTAATAGGTGGACTTTATTCTGAATGCAGGGATTACGGCTTAAAATATCTTCCTTATGTCTTTTTTCCATTACCAAAACTAAATCTGCCCCAGAGAGCATTCCATTGCTGATGAGTTGACTGCGATGTTCGGACACATTGATGTTTTGTTCGAACATAACCTGAATAGTTTCACGGCTCGGGGGCAGGTCTTTAATTGTTCGTGTGCCGGCAGTGATTATTTTATAATCGCCTTTTTCCTTTAGCATCTCTTTTAATAAGCCCCAGGCCATTACGCTGCGGCAGGAGTTACCTGTGCAAACCAATAGAATTGTTTTAGCCCCGGGCATCTTGAATTTCCTTTCGGCTTATGGCGCCTTCTCTTAATATTCTGAAAGGAGAAACGGATAAATCTACGACTGTGGAGGCTACCCCCAATTCCACCGCTCCTGAGTCAATAACGAGCTCTATCAGGCCGTCAAAGGTATCTGTTACCTCCCGGGCTGTTCTGGCAGCAGGCTCACCCGAAAGATTGGCGCTGGGCGCCACTATGGGGGTATGGCTTTCCTTTATCAGGCTTCGGGCAACCTTATTATCGGGTATGCGCACCCCGATTGTTGCGGCTCCTTTTGCCTTCCCGCCCCGTTCCAAATTCTTTGTTGTGACAGCTTGCAATTTGGAACGGGGCCCGCCTACGCCAAGGTTTCGGCGCAGAGGCAAAACCAGAGTCAAAGGCCCCGGCCAAAATTTACTCATTAATTGGCAGGAAAAAGTAGAAACATCGCAACCTAATTTTTCTAAATAGGTAATATCTTCTATCTGTACGGTCAAGGGTTTATTTTGCGGGCGTTTCTTCAGCTTAAAGATTCTATTTACGGCCCGCTTATTTAAAAAATCCGCCGCCAGCCCATAGACGGTTTCGGTGGGAAAAGCAACAATTCCGCCTTTTTTTATCACCTCAGCTGCTTTTTTAATTTTCCCTAAATCTATATTTTCCGGGTCTATCTTTAAGACTTGGGTTTTCATCTATATATTCACAATATCCGTGCGATGGTACAAGGCTAAAAATAAAAGCAGATAATCCCTGATGTGGCGGGTGAGCAGAAAATTTTGTTTAATGTGTTCCCTTCCGACCTGCCCTAATTTTTTTGCATACTCGGGGCTGTTCAGCAATTGCTTGACGCCGAAGGCGGCGCCTTCGACTGTTTGAAAAAGAAGGCCGCCAAATTTGTGCTTTATCTGCAAAGGTATGCCTCCCACGGCAGAGGCAACTACGGGCCTGGCCTTCCAGAGGGCCTCGCTAACCGTAAGGGCAAAGCCTTCGCGAATAGACTTCTGCAATACGACAGCCGCGGCTCTTTGCAGGGCGTTTATCTCTATATCGCTGGCGGCCGGCACGGCCAGGATGTGAATATCCGGGTCCCGGCCGGCTTTCTCCTTTACCTTAGTCAACACCTCATTTGATTCCGGGTCGTCGCTGGCGGTGCCTCCGGCTAAAACCAATCGACAATCTACATATTTTTTCACCAGCCGGTATACATCAATTACGCCCAAGGGGTCTTTCAGGTAATCAAAACGGGAAATCTGGACAATAATCGGTTTATCCTTAAGGATGCCGAAGTTTTTCAGCACTGCATCTATTCTCTCCTGAGAAAGCTCTTTATTCTTATCGCTCAAAGGGTCAATGGAAGGAGAAATCAAGAATTGTCTAATCGCCAGGCTCTGCGCAAAATTAGGAGAAGAAAAAACTGCCGCATCGTACTGTTCGATATAGGGCTTTAAGAAATCCCAGACTTGGCTATTGGGCTGGGAAACATCAATATGACAGCGCCAGAGCCATTTGCTCTTTTTAAGCATAGGCCTCTTTTTAATCAGGGCAATAGGCTGGGGGTCGTGAACAAATATAATATCGCCGCTGATATCCATATTTTTCAGGTTCTCTTCGCTGGTCTGCAAAAATAGTTCTATTTCGCCCTGAGAAAGCTTCTGCTCTTTTCCGTGCAGCATATTATGCAATTTCTTGGTAACGGAAAAGAACTTCTCCCCTCCCCGGATTACGTCCCAACGGACGGATAATCCTAATTCGTTTAAAAGGGGCGTGAGCCGATTCAATATTTCTGCCACACCCCCGCCTACTGCAGTGGAGTTTATGTTGCGCACTACTTTACCGGCAAGCCTCTGAGCTAAACTCTTCAGTTCCTCAATGACATTTTTGCCTACGACCGGTTCGTAATCGGATAGTTTCATAGGGGATTAGTTTCGTCATTGCGAGGAGCGCAGCGACGCCTGCCCCCAGCGCTTTAATTCACGAAGTGAATTAGCAGGGGGAAGCAATCCCCGCGTTTGAGATTGCTTCGCCCCTTTGGGGCTCGCAATGACGGTAGAAACATTTTTATATACTTGCTTCAATTAAACTGATAATCTTTGTCCTTAATCCTTCCAAAGTATAAGTATAAGGGTCAAGCCTGGCTAATTGTTTGGCAAGCGCAGGCTCGCCGCAGCTTGTATCAATCCAGTAAGAGAAATCATTTATTCCTTTCTCTAAACGCAGTTTTGCCTCAAAGACATGAAAATATATGGAGTTGATGGTAATCTTTTTTAAGATTTTCAGGAATTCCGAAAGGTTGCGGGCTGTATAAGAGGTAGGAAAAATAAAACTGATAGTCTTGATAAAGTGAAATTGTTCCTCTAAGGAAGAGACGTGGAATTGGCTGCGCCCTGTCTTTTTCATATAGCGGATATGCTCTTCAATAGTCTGGGCAAGTTTTTCTCTTAAAGCCCGGATACTGGAGAATTGAATTGTATCAATACTGGCCATTTCTTCGCCTAATTTGTGCTCACCTAAGACTTCCGTAACCCAGTAGGCAAAGTCATTGGGAGGTTCCGGGGAAAGAAACTGATGCTGCTGCAGGAAACGATGCGTATGGTGATAGATTACCGAACCCGCTGCCTCGCGAATGCCGCTAAGCAGCCCTTTAAGGTCGCGCGCCTTGCGCCCGGTCAACTCCTGCAAATGCAAGCGGGTGTAAAAAGTAAAAGGCTGCCTTGCCTTCTTTATACTTCGCATCTTTTTATTTTTTCGATTTCTTCCAAGAATTTTTGCACATCTTTAGCGCTTTTGAGATAATATCTTGCCGAGGAACTTCTTTTTCTGCCCACAACAACGCTAAGGCCCCCCATTTTATTCACCGCCCGGAAACCATCTTCATCGGTCAGGTCGTCTCCTATATATACGGGGAGCGCTTTTGCGGCCTTTAGCCTTTGCGCAAGCCAAACAACGGCCTTTCCCTTATCCCATTCAATGGGCGGCCTTACCTCCCAAACCTTTTTTCCATAGGTCAGCTTAACCTTGCGCGCTGTTAAATAAGGCTTAACGGTTTGTAAAAATATTTTTTTTAGCCTTGATAATTTTTCTTTTTTAACCAAACGATGGTGCAGGCTTAAGCTAAAGAGTTTCTCTTCCAGAATGGCGCCTGAAAAAGGCGCCAGAAAAGGGGCCAGGCCCCTTTTTAAGCTTCGGGAAATTTCGGAGATTACAGGGATAAACCTTTTTGCCGCCGGATGAACAAAGCTTTCCTTTTTACAAGAAAATCGCTTCGCGATAACTCTGGTGCGATTTTCGCAGTGGTATCTGATGTTTTTATACTTTCCTATACCATAAGCAATTTCCAGGCCGTGATTGCCGGCGTAGATCAAACCTCTTACGCCGACTTTTTCCCTAATATCCTTTAATCCCCGTCCGCTGATAATTCCTACGAAAAACAAGTTATTTTTAGAGAGTCTGCGTAAAAGAAGGCGGCTCTCTTTAGAAAGCTCAGCATCTTTGGGCCTGGGCCTGATGGGAGTGACAGTGCCGTCAAAATCTGCGCATAAAAGAATGCGTCCTGCCTCTTTTAACCTTTTCTCTAAAGCGGACCAGTTATTAAAGAGGTATTGCATTTATTTGTTCCGGCCTGCAAGCTTTCGATAAACGGCGAGGGTGTTTTCGGTCATCATTGCCGTAGTATATTTTTGTTCGACTATAGCTCTTCCGGCCTCCCCCAGGGAATTCCTTAACGACTCGTCTTGAAAAAGGGCAATACACCTGTCCGCTAAGGCTTTGTAATCTCTGCTTTTCACCACAAAGCCATTGACTCCCTCTTTGATAACTTCAGGCATTCCTCCGCAATTGGTAACTATCATCGGGCGTTTACAAGCCATCGCCTCCAGCATAGTCAGGCCAAAAGGCTCACCCGCCGAAGAAGGATAGATTGCGAATTCGCTGGCTTGGTACAATGCCGGCATCTGTGCCCGTGTAAATACATTTATAAATGTGTTCTCTTCCAGGCCAAATCTTTTTACCAATTGAACAATATAGGCAAGGTCCTTCTGTTGAGTAGCGCCCCAGTCGATAATGTTTTTGGTGCCTGCTAAAATCAACAATACATTGGGAATGCTCTTTTTAATAATCCTTAAGGCCTTTACGCTAATGTCACTGCCTTTGGCAATCCCGGTGCGGGCGGGATGGAAAAAGACCCTTTTATCTTTAAGCAGCGGGTATTTCTTGAGTATCCTTGCGGATTTGCCAGGAAAGAACTTATCTATATCGATACCGTGATGAACTACGGTTATCCTCCTCATGGGCAAACCTACACTGCTTAATTCCTTAGCAATAAAATTACTCACTGCGATTACCGCATCCCAGGCAATATCCAGAGTCAAATCCAAGAATACAATATCATCCCAGACATTATGGGCGGTCAGGACTAAAGGAACTCCTTTCTTTTTCGCCAGCTTTTCTAAAGTCTTGGTGTGGACATGGCTGAAATAATGCATATTGTGCGCATGAATAATATTGGGGCGGGCCTTTTCTATAAACTCCGAAAAGGATTCTTTGATTTTGTCATCTATCCCCTCCAGACCTCTTCGGCAAAGCCAGTTTAAGTCCATCAAAGGCGTTCTTCTTATATATGTGCCAAAGTAATTTTCCTCTATTTTTTTCGCTTCTTCTGCGGTCGAGGTAAGTAAAAAAACTTTATGCCCTTTTCTTACCAGTTCCGGGCAAAGCATAGTCAGATGGGTCTCCACCCCTCCGATAGTCGGAGGAAATCCCCAATGAAACATCGCAACGCGCATTTTAGTTTCCCTCTTCGTTATCCCCTTCGCAATACCTTCAGCGTCTTTGCCAGCTCGTTAATAAATTTATTCGCCCATTTATAGATGTCGTTTTCGGCAATAGTCTCGCGCAGTTTGGCCATTCTCTCGGCCTTTTCTTCCTTGGACATATCCAGGGCCAGCTTTATTTTGTCGGAGAAATCCTCAATGTCGTAAGGATTAATCAGTATTGCCTCGGGCAGTTCCCGGGCTGCCCCGGTAAACTGGCTGAGCAGCAACATCCCGTCTAAGTTATTTTTGGCGCAAATATATTCCTTGGCCACAATATTCATCCCGTCATGCAGAGAGCTTACGACACAAACGTCGCCCAGGCGATAAAATGCCAAAGTCTCAGGCAAAGAAAGTGTTCTGCGCGCAAAAATTATCGGCGACCAGTTTTCCGTTGAATGTTTCCAGTTAATCTCCTCCACCAGGTCATTTATTTCATCGTTTAAATCCCGGTATTGAGAAATGTGTACCCGGGAAAGAGCGCCTATCTGGATAAAGACAAAACGCTCTTTATACTGCGGGTATTTTTCTAAAAGCCGGCCAACCGCCCGCAATCTCTCGGGAATTCCCTTGGTATAATCAATGCGGTCAAGCCCCAAAATGACTTTCAATTCCCCGCCCAGAGAAAACTCTTCCCTGAAACGCGCGGAGCGCTCTTTGACAGCCTGCGAATCGACATCCCTGTTGATCTTTCGAAAATCCACGCTGATAGGGAAAGCCCTGATAATAGTTTCATGGCCGTGACAGATTAAGGAAGTTCTTTCTCTATCGGTGCGGGCTTCGATTTCACTCTCCACGGTGCTGATAAAATTCTGGTCGTGATAGCGCACATGAAAACCCAGCATATCATTGGCTAAAAGCCCTTCCATGATTTGCTTCTTCATCGGGCAAATTCTAAAGGCCTCGGGGTTGGGCCAGGGGATATGCCAGAATTGGGCGCAGATTACATCCTTTCTTTTCTCTTTAATATATTTAGCCATAAGCGCCAAGTGATAGTCCTGAATCCAGACAAAGGCAGGATTTTTGCCTATCTCTTTAAGCACGGCATCGGCAAATATTTTATTTACCTGCCGATAATAATTCCAGTCCGATTGCCTGAATATCGGACGGGTGTAAACCATATGGCATAAGGGCCAGAGGGCCTGATTGGAAAAACCGTAATAGTATCCGTCTGCCTGCTCCTTGTTCAGCCAAATCCTTTTTAATGTATAAGCCGGCCCATCGGGAGGCACCTGAACCTTATCCTGCCCGTCAACTACTTTTTTGTCGGCGTTGCCGCTGCCGTAAGCAACCCATGTGCCGCCGCAGGCCTGCAGAATTGAATCTAAAGTATGGGCTGTGCCGCCGGGCGGTGTATGATAGGCGACTTTGCCTTCCCTAAGATAATGCAGATAGGGCTCGCGATTAGAGGCCACTATTACATGGTAGCCCCTTAGCTTTTCGCGAACGGCTCGCTGCAATTTTTGTCTGCTGTCGGCCATTTTATTTTTTTATGGTATAGGAAAGTATATAGCGGATACCACTACGAAAATTGCATATTAGACCTTTCCTTAATCAGGAATAGGAAGGTCTATCCTTTAGGATTAAGGTTATTGCCGAAGGCAATTTTCTTGTTATTATTCAGCGGTTTTAGTCAAATATAATGTCTGCGTGGGGTAAGCAAATTCAATATGCCTGGCCTCGAATTCCTTCTTTATGGCAAAATTAACCTCTTGCTGGATGTCCATATATTTATTGTAGTCCCTGCTCATAACATAGTAGACAACCTCAAATATAAGGCTGAAATCGCCATAGGAAAAGAAATGCGCCCGGTCAAAGCCGGTGTCCTTAAGGCCTTTTATAATATTTTCGATTATCCCCGGTATGGTTTTTAACTCATCAAGTGGC